>JACPOH010000298.1:11637-27979 GCA_016185075.1 Aquabacterium sp.
CTGCCATTGTAGGGCCAGCCCTGCCCCGTCAGCCGGCCACAGCCAGCGCCTTGGCCCAGGGCTCGCATGCACGCAACACCTCCGCCAGGGTGCCGCCTTCGCCGGCCCGAGGCTCGTAGGCCAGCCCCACGACGCGGCGCGCGCCCTGCAGTTCGGCCAGGTCATGGCGCACCACGATGCTCTCCAGCTTGTCCAGCGGGTGCAGGGGTGCCATGGTCACGCCCACGCCGGCGGCCACCAGGCCCAGTGCCCATTCCTGGCTGTCCACGCGAGCCCGCACATCCGGTGTCACCTTGAACTGACTGAGGCCGGCGTGCCAGTAGCTGGCCATCTCGCACTGGGTGCGTTCGATGAAGGCCGCGCCATGGAGGTCGGCCAGGCCGATGTCTTCCTGCACGGCCAGCGGATGGTCGGCGGGCACAAGCAAGGCGTATTGCTCTTCCCACAAGGGCAGGAAAGCCCGGCCTTCGCCGGCACAGGCTTGGGATGTGAGCGCCATGTCGGCCGCCTCATCGGCTTGCGGCACCGACAGCTCCAGATGCGTGAGTTCACGCTTCAAATGTCGCAAGAGCTTGTGCACATGGGCCACGCTCACCGTGGCGTGGATGTGCAGGCTCAGGCGTGGGTGGCTGGCCGCATCCTGAAAGGTCTCCACGATGGCGTCTGCGTCGGCCAGCAGTTTGCCGCCCAGCCTGAACAGCCGCATGGCGGCGGCCGTGGGTGCCAGGCCGCGCTGCTGTCGCGTGAACAGTGTGGTGCCCAGTTCTTCTTCGAGCTGCGCGATCGCGTTCGAAATCACGGGCTGGGTGACATGGCACAGCCCCGCCGCCGCCACGGTGGAACCAGCCTCGTACGCCGCACAGAAGTACTTCAGGTTGCGCAGGTTCATGCTGGGTCAGCCCTGGAACGCCGGGAAGTGCGGCAAGGTCTTGAGCACGTTCTCGTCATGCGCAGGCACCACCTTCAGGTCCGGGAAGCGCTGCATGAGCTGGTGCACACGCACGATGGCTGCCTGGTTGGCCGGCACGTCGTGGTCCACGTGCACGATCTGCCGCAAGGCCCAGGATCGGTCGGCCGGCTTTTGCAGGCCTTCGATGGTCCAGGTGGTGTCGCCGGTGAAGAAATAGCGCTGGCCCGATGGCAGCGTGAGGAACATGCCCACCTGCCCTGCCGTGTGCCCGCTCAAGGGCACCAGCACCACGGCGCCATCGCCAAACAGATCCAGGCTTTGGGGGTAGCCCATGTAGGGCGTGGGCGTGAACTGCAGATCGTGCCAATGGCGCACGCCCTTGAACTGGCTGGCCAGAAAGGCCGGCGCGTGGCCCTGGCGTGCGTGGTCCAGCTCGGTGCGGTTCACCCACACCTCGGCATCGGGGAAGTCGGGCAAGGCGCTGACATGGTCCCAGTGCATGTGCGAGGGCACGATGCGCTGGATGCGGTCCGGCGTCCAGCCGGCCTGGGCCAGTTGGTCCACCGCCGGCTTGACCTGCTCGTAGCCGAAGAACTGCCGATCCATGAAGCCGTTGACCGCGAACTGCGCATCGACCTGGCGGCCCAGACCGGTGTCGAACAGCAGATTGCCTTGAGGGTGGCGCACCAGCACGGCCACGTGCGCAGGGTGACGGTAACGCAGCCAGGAGCCACCACCGACGAGCAGGGCTTCAAATGCGCCCTTGGATTGCGAGGTCGGGATGACGGAAAACGCCAGGCCGGACGGGATGCGCGCCGCGGGCCATGCGTGCGGCAAGTCCGCGCCTGGTGGTGGCACAGACAGGGGTGCATCCATGGCACTGATGCCCGTTGCCAAGGCACCCAGTACCAAGGCTGTGCCAGCAAGCCAGCGCAGGCCGCGCCGAGTCCATGTGTTCATCTTGTTGCTCCGATTGCTGCGATTCAGGCCACCAGCGTAGGCAGCGCACAGCAATCAGGCAAATTGTATTTTTTCCAGCCAGATAAAAGAAAAACTTATTTCTGACTCAGGACGTTGGTGACCAGCCGAGAGGTGATGTCCACGATCTCGATCATGCGGTCGTAGGCCATGCGGGTGGGGCCGATCACGCCCAGCGTGCCAACTACCTGGCCGTTGATCTCGTAAGGGGCCGACACGACAGACAGCTCTTCGAACGGCACGATCTGGCTTTCGCCGCCAATGTAGATGCGCACGCCCTCGGCTCGGCTGGAGCCATCGAGCAGGCGCATGAGCTGGGTCTTTTGCTCGAAGAGTTCGAACATGCGGCGCAGCGAACCCAGGTCATTGGAGAAATCCTGCACCGTCAGCAGGTTGCGCTCGCCAGACACGACAAGCTGGTCCGAGCTTTCGGCCATGACCTCACCGCCGGCTTGGACTGCCTGCTGCATCAGCGTGGCGATGTCACTGCGCAGCTGGTCGACCTCGCGCCTCAGGCGCTCGCGCATTTCTTCGATACTCAAGCCCGAATAGTGGGCGTTGAGGATGTTGCTGGCTTCCACCAATTGGGACTGGCTGTAATCCTGCGCGGTGAAGATGACGCGGTTCTGCACGTCGCCGTCAGGTGCCACCAGGATCACCAGCACCCGCTTGTCGCCCAGGCGCAGAAATTCGATGTGCTGGAACAGCGAGGCCTTGCGCGGCGCCGTGACCACGCCCACAAATTGAGACAGGCTGGAGAGCATCTGCGCCGCACTGGCAATCACACGCTGCGGCTGGTCGGGCTGGAGCTGGTCACGCGCCTCGACGCCGAGCGTGTCGAGCGTCAGAGGACGAGACGTGAGCATGGTGTCCACGAACAGCCGGTAGCCCTTGGGCGTGGGCACGCGGCCGGCCGAGGTGTGCGGGCTGACGATCAGGCCCAGCTCTTCCAGATCGGCCATCACATTTCGGATGGTGGCAGCCGACAGATCCAGGCCCGACGCGCGCGAAAGCGTGCGCGAGCCGACGGGTTGACCGTCAGCGATGTAGCGCTCAACCAGCGCTTTCAACAGAATCTTGGCTCGATCATCCAGCATGTCTTTGGCATTTTAGATTCAGCTGTCAAACCTGCCAGCCCCTCTCCAGGGGTCCGTCCTTTTTTGACACCCTCGTGTGGTGTAATTCCTCGCATGTCGAGTCTGTCTACTTGTCGTTTCCGCCACGCCGCCCTCGTCGGCAAATACCAGGCACGGGGCATCCGCCCGGTACTGGAGGACGTGGCCCACATTCTGGCGCGTGCGGGGCTCGATGTGTCGCTGGAGCGTGAAACCGCCCAGAACACCGGCATGACGGAATACCCGTCGCTGACGATCAAGGAAATCGGCAAGCAGTGCGACCTGGCCGTGGTGCTGGGCGGCGACGGCACCATGCTGGCCATCGCGCGGGAGCTGGCGCCGTTCAACATCCCGCTGATCGGTATCAACCAGGGCCGCCTGGGCTTCATCACCGACCTCCAGCTGAAAGACATCGCCACTGCCCTGCCCTCGATCCTGGCGGGCCAGTATGAAGAAGAGCAGCGCGCCATGCTCGAAGGCGCCGTGCTGCGCCCGATGCGTGGCGCCGGCTTCGAAACCATCTACGACGGCTACGCCATCAACGAGGTGGTGGTGAGCCGCGGTGCTACCGCCAGCATGGTGGAGCTGCGCGCCGAGATCGACGGGCAGTTCGTGGCCAACTACCGCGCCGACGGCCTGATCGTGGCCTCGCCCACGGGCTCCACGGCTTATGCCTTGTCTGCCGGCGGCCCCATCATGCACCCGAGCCTGGGTGGCTGGGTCATTGTGCCGATTGCCTCGCACACCTTGTCGAACCGGCCTCTGGTCGTGTCGGACGACGTGACCATCACCATCGAGATCGTGGCCGGCCGCGACGCCAGCATGAACTTCGACATGCAAAGCCTGGCCAGCCTGCTGCACGGCGACCGCGTCACCGTGCGCCGCTCGCCGCACAAGGTGCGCTTCCTGCACCCCAAGGGCTGGAACTACTACGCGACCCTGCGCCGCAAGCTGCGCTGGAACGAAGGAGTCAGTTGAGATGTTGCGCCGCCTGACACTGCGCGATTTCGTCATCGTCACCAGCCTGGAGGTGGACCTCGGCGGTGGCTTCACAGCCCTGACCGGCGAAACCGGTGCCGGCAAATCCATCTTGATCGACGCGCTGCAACTGGCGCTGGGCAGCCGGGGTGACGCGGGCGTGGTGCGCGAAGGCGCCGCCCGTGCCGACATCACCGCCGAGTTCGACCCTTCGCCCGAACTGGCCGCCCGCCTGGCCCCCTGGCTGGAAGAAGCCGGCTTTGACAACCTGGAAGCCGGCGCTCACCTGCTGCTGCGCCGCGTGGTCGATGCCCAGGGCAAGAGCCGCGCCTGGATCAATGGCAGCACGGCCACCGTGTCGCAACTGCGCGAGCTGGGCGAGCACCTGGTGGACATCCACGGCCAACACGCCTGGCAAAGCCTGACCCGTGCCGATTCGGTGCGCGCCCTGGTGGATGCCCAAGCCGGCGTCGACACCGCTGCGCTGCAACAAGCCTGGACCGCCCGCCGCGAAGCCCAGCGCCGCCTGGACGACGCCCGCAGCAAGCAGGCCGACCTGGACCGCGAACGAGAACGCCTGCAGTGGCAGATCAGCGAACTCGACAAGCTCAACCCCCAGGCCGACGAGTGGGACACGCTCAACGCCGAACACCAGCGCCTGAGCCATGGCCAGGCCATTCTGGATGGGGCCCGGGTTGCGCTGGACGCCGTATCCGAGGCCGACAGCAACGCCGAATCGCTCACCTCGCGCGCCATTGACGCGCTGGAAGACGTGGCCGGCGTGGAGCCCCATCTGGCCAACGCGCTGGAAGTGCTGCGCGAAGCGCAAGCCCAGTTGCAGGATGCCGCGCACAGCCTCAACAGCGCCCTGCACCACACCGAGCTGGACCCCGATCGCCTGGCCGAGCTGGACAACCGCATGTCGGCCTGGATGAGCCTGTCGCGCCGCTACCGCCGCCCTGCGCCTGATCTGCCCGCGCTGCTGCAAAGCTGGCGCGACGAACTCGCCGAGCTGGACGCCGCAGCTGACCTGGATGCACTGGAGCGTGAAGCCCAGCGCGCCCACAAAGCCTGGCTGGATGTGGCCAAGGCCGTGTCCAGGCAACGCGCACAAGCCGCCCCTGCGATGGCCCAGGCCGTGACCGAGGCCATGCAGGACCTGGGCATGGCGGGCGGCCGCTTCGAGGTGGCACTGGTCAAGCAGGATGAGCCGCAAGCCTACGGCCTGGAGAACATCGAGTTCCTCGTCGCTGGCCACGCAGGCAGCACGCCACGCCCCCTGGGCAAGGTGGCCTCAGGTGGCGAGCTGTCTCGCCTGGCCCTGGCCATCGCGGTGACGACCTCGCAACGTGCGGATGAAAACGCGCAGGTCGGCACCCTGATCTTCGACGAAATCGACTCGGGCGTGGGTGGTGCCGTGGCGGATACCGTGGGCCTGCTCATGCAGCGCCTGGGCCGAGAGCGCCAGGTCATGGCCGTGACCCATCTGGCCCAGGTGGCCGCGTGCGCGCACCAGCACCTGGTCGTGTCCAAGGCCTTGAGCCATGGTCAAACCGCCAGCGACATCCGTGAAGTGCAAGGCGACGAGCGCGTGCGTGAAGTCGCCCGCATGCTGGGTGGCACCATCACCGACACCAGCCGCGCGCATGCACAGGCCATGCTGGACACAGCCAACAAGGCCGACACAAGCCACAAGTCACGGTCCGTTCGCAAGGAAGCCGCATGAGCGCCGCACGGCAGCCCGAAGGCGCTCGCACCGAAGTGCGGAGCACGGAGGTTTTCAAATGACACCTTTGGACATCGTCTTGTTGACCGGGATCTCGGGCTCGGGCAAATCCGTCGCGCTCAATGCGCTGGAAGACGCCGGCTACTTCTGCGTGGACAACCTGCCTCCTGAGTTGCTGCGGGGCATGATCGACCTGGAAAACCAACGCCCGCCTGAACTCAAGCGCCGCGTGGCCGTGTCGGTGGATGTGCGCAGTGCGCATTCGCTGCCCAACCTCACGCCCATGCTGGCGGACTTGCGCAAGGAAGGCCATTCGGTGCGCGCCGTGTTCCTGGATGCCAGCACGGACGCGCTCGTACGACGCTTTTCGGAAACGCGCCGCCCACATCCGCTGACACAGCTGGCCAAGGCCCCCAAGCCCGAGCGTGACGACAAGGCCGAGCCACGCCGCCGTGCCTCGGACAGGCTCAGCGAAAGCGACTCCACCGAGCAGGCCCTGATCGACGCCATCAACCTGGAGCGCGAGTTGCTCAGCCCGCTGCGCGACTTCTCGACAGTGATCGACACCTCGCTCCTGCGCCCGGCGCAACTGCGCACCTGGATACGCAACATCGTGCAGGCCGCGCCCTCGCGCCTGACGCTGGTGTTCGAGTCTTTCGCGTACAAGCACGGCGTGCCCATGGACGCCGACTTCGTGTTTGACGTGCGCATGCTGCCCAACCCCTTCTACCTGAAGGAACTCAAACCCCTCACCGGCCGTGACCAGGCTGTGATCGACTACCTGGCCGCGCAACCTGAGTCAGCGGAGCTGCTCACGCAGATCGAGGCCTTCCTGTTGCGCTGGCTGCCCGCCCTTGAAGGCGACCAGCGCAGCTACGTGACCGTGGCCCTGGGCTGCACCGGCGGCCAGCACCGCTCGGTGTACTGCGTCGAACAACTGGTGCAGCGCTTCGCACCACGTGGCGTGGTGCTGGCGCGGCATCGCGAGCAGGACGCGAAGTAGTTGGCTTGCTGCTTGCTGTGTTCCGAGCGTTTTTTCGGCGGAGCGCGAGGTGGGGGCTGAGCCAACATGAAGCCCAGCCGCATGCCACCTCAGCTGCGCCCCGCGCTACAACGCCAAAGCGCCCATCACCAAGCACGCGCCTGAAAGCCCATGCAACGTCAGGCATCCGCAAACACCGTTGCAGATGCCGATGCGAGAACCATCAGCCCTGTTTTTCCATCGCATCACGTAGCGCCTGGCGCAGTTGCTGCCCGATCTCCGGCTTGCCCGAGAACGGATCGGTCGGGTTGCGGCCCTGCACCACGTCTTCCAGACGCGTCTGCACCATGCCCAGCGCCTGCGGGTGGGTGTAGATGTAGAACTGGCCGGCTTCGATCGCCTTGTAGACCAGCTCGGCCGTGTCCGTCGCCGTGACCTTACCCGAAGTGACCGCCTTGGTGCTCATGGCCTGCGCGATCATCTGGCTGGGTGTGGGCTTGCCTTCGCTGCGCAACTCGGCTGGGCGGTTGCGATGCGACTGGTGGATGCCCGTGGGCACGAAGTACGGGCACAGCACCGAAGCATGCACCTGCTCGGTCACCAGGGCGAGATCCTGATACAGCGTCTCTGACAGGCTCACCACGGCGTGCTTGCTGACGTTGTAGGCGCCCATGTTCGGCCTGGTAGTTCGGGTCCTTGCGGGCCGCGGCCAGCATCAGTGGCGTGAAGACGCGCATGCCGTGGATCACGCCAAACAGGTTGACGCCCAGCACCCATTCCCAGTCACGCTGGGTGTGCTCCCAGATCAGGCCACCGTGGGCCACGCCGGCGTTGTTGATGACGATGTGCGGCGCACCGAAGCGCTCCATGCAGATGTCGGCCAGAGCCTGGATGTCTTCGGCCCGAGAGACGTCGCCACGCAGGGCGGCGACCTTGGCGCCTGCTGCCGTCAACTCGGCCACAGCGGCATCCAAGGCATCCTGCTGCACATCGGTCAACACCAGGTTGAGGCCACGTTTGGCGCCGAGGCGAGCCAGCTCCAGGCCAAAGCCGCTGCCAGCGCCGGTGATCACGGCAGTCTGGCCTGCTTGCAATTTCAAGTTCGACATCTTCTTGTCCTGATTCAGAAAGGATGATCCGGGGGGATCAGATCAGTTTGACCAGCTGTTTGCCGAAGTTCCTGCCCTTGAGCAAGCCCAGGAAGGCCTCAGGGGCGCTGGCGATGCCCTGAGCCACGGATTCGCGGAATTTCATCTTGCCGGTGGCCACCATCGTGCCCAGCTCCATCGTGGCCTCGGGCCAGACTTCAGGGTGTTCGCTCACGATGAAGCCTTCCACCTTCAGGCGGTTGACCAGGATCAGCGCAGGGTTCTGCATGGGCAGCGGCTGGCCGTCGTAACCGGCGATCATCCCGCACATGGCGATGCGGCCAAAGGCGTTCATGCGCAGCAACACGGCGTCCAGGATCATGCCGCCGACGTTCTCGAAGTAGCCGTCGATGCCATTGGGCGTGGCTTCTTTCAGTGCCTTATAGAAGGCTTTCGGGTCGCTGTGGACCTTGTAATCGATGCAGGCGTCAAAGCCCAGCTCTTCGGTCACGTAGCGGCACTTGTCCGCACCACCGGCCACGCCCACCACGCGGCAGCCACGGGCCTTGGCCAGCTGGCCCACCACGCTGCCCACCGCGCCGCTGGCCGCGCTCACGACCACGGTCTCGCCCGCCTTGGGCGCAATGATCTTGATCAGGCCATACCAGGCCGTCACACCGGGCATGCCCACCGAGCCCAGGTAGGCCGACAGCGGGATGTGCGTCGTGTCCACCTTGTGCAGCATGGCCCCCTTCACGCTGGCGTCTACCATCGAGTACTCCTGCCAGCCGCCCATGCCCAGCACCTTGTCGCCCGGTGCGAACCTGGCGTGCTTGCTGGCCACCACCTCGCCCACCGTGCCGCCGATCATCACGGTGTTGAGCGGCTGCGGCTCGGCGTAGCTCTTGCTGTCGTTCATGCGCCCACGCATGTAAGGGTCCAGCGACAGATAGTGGTGGCGCACCAGCACCTGGCCTTCGGCCAGTTGGTCCAGCGTCGGCACGGGGGCTTCGACCAGCTTGAAGTTGTCAACGGTGGCCTCGCCTTGAGGACGAGAGGCGAGCAGGATCTGATGGTTGATGGTCATGGGGCTTCTCCTTCAGCGTGATAGCTGGTTGGCGGGCAGACGCGGTCAACGCGTGTGATGAGGCATGAACGTGAGGGCAACAACAAGGGCTCAGACAAAGACTCAATCCGAGCCCGGCCCATGAAGCAAGGGTTTGGCGGCTGGCCGCACCTCACGGTCAGACACCGGCAAGGCGCGCAAGAACTTGAAGGTGGCCGTGGCGTGCGCGCACACACGGCCCTTTGAATCGAGCACCTTGCCTTCGGTGAAAGCCAGCGAGGCGGTCGAGTGCATCACCTGGCCCAGCGCCTTGATCCGACCGATGCCAGGGCGCATGAAGGTGGTCTTCATCTCGATGGTGACCAGCCCTGGGCCGCCATCAGGTTGGTCCAGATTGAGGCTGCGCGCGGCATGCGCCATGGCCACGTCCAGCAAGGTCATCATCAGGCCGCCATGCGCCACGCCAAACGAGTTGGTGTGCTGGTCCTGCACATCGAGCGTGATCTCGGCCTCGCCGTTTTCGTAGCGCTGCATCTCGCAGCCGATCTGCTCGATGAACGGGATGCGAACCGCAAAGGGTATGGCCATGTCAGTCCTTGCTGAAAGCGTCTGTGGCGCTCAGGCACATTGTCAAACACAACATCGAGCTCATCATCAACCAATGAGCGCGCTGACACCACCGTCCACCGCCAGGATCTGCCCGGTGATGTGCTTGCCCGCATCAGAGGCGAACAGCAGCGTGGCACCCTTGAGGTCTTCGTCATCACCCACACGCAGCAGCGGCGCGCGGTTGGCAATGGTTTCTTCGCCCACCATGGCCAGCGTACCAGCGGTCATCTTGCTTGGGAAGAAACCCGGTGCAATGGCGTTGACACGGATGCCCAGGTGCCCCCACTCACAGGCCAGCGCCCGCGTGAAGTTGATGACCGCACCCTTGCTGGTGTTGTAGGCAATGGTCTGCATGAAAGGCGGGTTGCCGCGCAGGCCGGCGATCGAGGCCACATTGATGATGCGGCCCTGCTTGCGCGGGATCATGCTGGCCTTGGCAATGGCTTGGGACAGCAGGAAGTAGCCACGCACATTGAGGTTCATGACCTTGTCCCAGGCCTCGATGGGGTGGTCGACCGCCGGCGCTCCCCAGGTGGCACCGGCGTTGTTGATGAGGATGTCCACATCGCCCACGCGCTCCAGGGTCTCGTCGGCCAGGCGCTGGATGTCTTCGGCCTTGCCCGCGTCGGCTGCAATCCAGCGGGCGTCGATGCCCGCATCCTGCAAGGCCATCACGGCCTGCTCCAGATCGGCCGACTTGCGCGAGCTGATGACCACCTTGGCACCCGCCTCGCCCAGCGCATGCGCCATCTGCAGCCCCAGGCCGCGTGACCCGCCTGTGATCAGGGCCTTCTTGCCGGTCAGATCGAACAGCTGTTGAACCTTGCGTGCTTCCGTCATGCTGCCCTCGGCTTAAACGTTGAAATCGACCACGTGGCGGGTGGCCGCCATCTCGCGGATCTGCGCCACCACGCCCTGGTGATGTGGATGAGGGATGTAGGCCGCCAGCGCATCCTTGCTCTCGAACGTGGACACCAGCACCACGTCGCAGTTGGCTTCCAGCCCCTCGGTCTTGATGCCGACGTCGAACTCATGCATGCCGGGCACCAGGCCCTTGCAGCTGTCCAGCAGGGCCTTGACCTTGGGAGCGTCTTCAGGGCGCTTGAGCGTCCACATCACGATGTGTCTGAGCATGGTTTGTCTCTCTCGGTGTTGTTGGTTGATCGGGTGATTCGGTGAGTATCAGAACCAGTCGGCCTGGGCCTGTGCGCAGGTCAGGTCACGCCGGGCGACCACGCCCAGCCAGGCGTCGATCTTGGGCAGTTCGAAGTTGAAGAAGTAGTCTGCCGTGGCCAGCTTGCCCTTGAGGAAACCGGCACCCAGCGGGCTCTTGTCCCACTCACCTTTGGCCTGCGCAGCTTTGGCGGCCAGCGCCAGCTCCAGCCAGATCCAGGCGAGCACGGTGTGGCCAAAGGCCTGCAGGTAAGGCGTGGCATTGGCCAGGGCTTCTTCAGGCACGCCGGTGTACCAGGCAGCCTTGGTGGTGGCGCCGATCTTCTGCAGGGCTTGCGCCAGGGCATTGGCGTGCACCGCCAGGCCATCCACATGGCCGGCCTTCTGGATGGTCTCGCTGATGCGCTCGGCCAGCACGCTCAAGGCCTTGCCACCATTCATCACCACCTTGCGACCCAGCAGGTCCAGGCCCTGGATGCCGTGCGTGCCTTCGTGGATCATGTTGAGGCGGTTGTCGCGCCAGTACTGCTCGACCGGGAAGTCACGCGTGTAGCCATAGCCGCCCAGGATCTGGATGGCCAGGCTGTTGGCCTCTTGCGCCCATTCGCTGGGCCAACTCTTGGCGATCGGCGTGAGCAGCTCCAGCAGCAGGCCGGCCTTCTCGGCTTCTTCACCGGTGCCAGTGTGTTCGTCGTCCACCAATTGGGCGCACAGCAGGCCCAGGGCCAGGCCGCCTTCGGCCACCGCCTTTTGCATCATCAGCATGCGCTTGACATCGGTGTGCTCGATGATGGGGATCTGCGGTGCAGCGTGGTCCTTGCCGCCGGCCCCCATGCGGCGGCCTTGCGGGCGCTGTTTGGCGTATTCCAGCGAAGCCTCGTAGCCGGCATAACCCAGCATGGTGGCACCGAGGCCCACGCTGATGCGGGCCTCGTTCATCAAGGTGAACATGCACTTGAGGCCCTCACCCTGCTTGCCGATCAGGTAGCCCACCGCACCCGCCTGGCCATTGACCGGGAACTTGCCCTCGCCAAAGTTCAGCAAGGTGTTGACCGTGCCACGGTAGCCGCACTTGTGGTTCAAACCGGCCAGGGCCACGTCGTTGCGTTGCGTGGTGATGCTGCCGTCCTGCCTGACCAGCTTGCGCGGCACGATGAACAGCGAGATGCCCTTCACCCCTGGGATGGTCTTGCCGTCCTCGCCAGGGATCTTGGCCAGCACCAGGTGCACGATGTTCTCGCCCATCTCGTGCTCGCCGCCCGAGATCCACATCTTGTTGCCGGTGAGGCGGTAGCGCGGGCCCAGGCTGTCTTGCGTCCAGTCGATGCCGCTGCCATCGCCCTTCACATCGGGCACGGCCTTGGTGGCGATGTCCGACAGGCTGGAGCCGGCCTGCGGCTCGCTCAGGCACATGGTGCCAAAGGTGCGCCCTTCGAAGCCACCACGCGCAAACACATCGATCTGCTTGGGTGTGCCGTGCGCCAGGATGGTGTTGGCATTGCCGCGCGTGAGCATGGGATAGGCCGCGAGCGACACGCTGGCCTTGTAGAAGAAACTCATCGAGGCAATCTCCTCGGCGCTCCAGGAAGGACTGGATACCTTCCAGGGCGTCTTCGCTTTGCATGACGGGCAGGAGGTTGGGGAAGAGGGCCTTGGCTGCTGCAGCCTCGCCTTCGTTCCAGGCCAGGCGAGTGGACTTCAACACATTCTGCACGCCCAGCGGTGCGGCCTTGGCAATCTTCTCGGCGATCTCGCGGGCCTTGTCCAACTGCTGACCAGCGGGCACCACTTCCTGCACCAGGCCTGTCCGCAAGGCCTCATCGGCATACCAGTAGTCGCCTGTCAGCAGGTAACGTTGTGCTGCACCCCAGCCCATTTGCTGCGGCAGGCGCAAGGTCGCACCGCCACACGGGAAGATGCCGCGCTTGACTTCGAGCATGGCAAAACGGGTGTTGTCGGCGGCCACGCGCACCTCGGTGTTGAGCATGATCTCCACACCCCAGGTGAAGCAGTTGCCCTGCACCGCCATGACCACCGGCTTGCTGTGGCGTTCGCCGCTCAGGCCAAAGGGGTCGATCTCGCCCTCGCCGATCTCGAAGCCTTTGCCGTTGCCGAAGATGGGCGCCCATTTGTCGAGCTCCACACCCGAGGTCGTGTGCTGGCCTTCGCCATACAGCAAGGCCACACGCAGAGCTGGGTTGCGGCTCAATTCGCCATAGGCCCTGGCGATATCGCGGTACATCTCGGGCGACAAGGCATTGTGCTTCTCGGGCCGGTTGACCTTGATCTCCAGGATGTGACCGACCTGGCTGGTTTCGATGTAGGACATGCGCTTGCCTCTCGTTGAATTCAGGCACAAAAAAGGCCCGCATGGCATGTGCCACGCAGACCTTGGTTCAGATCATCCGAATCATCTTGCTTGTCATTCAATCGGCGACCGATCGACTGTCTTGGGCTTCAGCCCGCGATCAGGCTTTGCCGCCAGTGAAGCGCTGCCCTTCGGCGGCCAGCTTCACCAGCAGGGGCGCCGGTGTCCAGAATGCCGGATCGCTGCTGGCCGTGGCCGCAAAGCCCTTCATCAGCTCGATCACCTTGGGCAGACCCAGCATGTCGGCGTACAGCATCGGGCCGCCACGGTAGACCGGGAAGCCATAGCCCGTCAGGTAGACCATGTCGATGTCGGATGCCTTCGAGGCAATGCCCTCTTCCAGAATCAGAGCGCCTTCGTTGACCAGGGCCAGCATCAGGCGCTGCACGATCTCTTCATCGCTGATGGCACGCGGCGTGATGCCCTTGTCGGCACGGACCTTGTCGATGCAGGCCTGCACTTCAGCCGAAGGCACGGGCTCGCGCTTGCCCGCTTCATAGTCATACCAGCCCTTGCCGGTCTTCTGGCCAAAGCGGCCCAGTTCACAGATGGCATCGCCCACCGGGCTGTAGATCACATCGGGCCGCTCGACCTTGCGGCGCTTGCGGATGGCAAAGCCGATGTCGTTGCCAGCCAGGTCGCCCACTCGGAAGGGGCCCATGGCCCAGCCAAAGGCCTCGGCGGCCTTGTCGACCTGCTGCACGGTTGCGCCCTCCTCGATCAGGAAGAAACTCTGGCGCACGTACTGCTCGAACATGCGGTTGCCGATGAAGCCATCGCACACGCCCGAGACCACGGCCACCTTCTTGATCTTCTTGGCCACGGCCATCACGGTGGCCATCACATCCTTGGCGGTGTGCTTGGAGCGCACCACTTCCAGCAGGCGCATCACATTGGCGGGGCTGAAGAAGTGCAGGCCCACCACGTCGCCGGGGCGCTTGGTGACTTCGGCGATCTTGTCCACGTCCAGCGTCGAGGTGTTGGAGGCCAGGATGGCGCCGGGCTTCATGATGCTGTCGAGCTTGGCGAAGACCTGCGACTTCACGCCCATGTCTTCGAACACCGCTTCGATCACCATGTCAGCCTGGGCGATGTCGTCATAGCTCAGCGTGGTGGTCAGCAGGCTCATGCGCTGCTCGTACTTGTCTTGCGCCAGCTTGCCCTTGGCCACTTGCGCTTCATAGTTCTTGCGGATGATGCCCACGCCGCGGTCGATGGCTTCCTGCTTCATTTCCAGCAGGGTCACCGGGATGCCGGCATTGAGGAAGCACATGGTGATGCCGCCGCCCATGGTGCCAGCACCGATCACGGCCAGCTTCTTGATGTCACGCACGGGCGTGCTGTCTGGCACGTCGGGGATCTTGCTGGCGGCGCGCTCGCCGAAGAAGGCGTGGCGCAGGGCTTGTGCCTGGTCGCTGGTCACCAGCTTGGCGAACACGTCCTGTTCGTAGGCCAGGCCGGCGTCCAGGTCCAGCTTGGTCGAGGCTTCCACGCAATCCACGCAACGTTGCGGTGCTTCCAGGTTCTTGCGGGTCCTGGCCAGGTCCGCGCGGGCCTTGGCAAACAGGTCTGCGTCGGCAGGCGCCGTCACGCTCAACTGGCGCACGGACGGCAGCGGGCGCACGGCGGCCACGTCCTTGGCAAAGGCAATGGCGGATGCCAGCAGGTCGCCGTCCACCAGCTTGTCAAACAACTTCTGGCCAGGGGCCTTGGCCAGTTTCTCGCTGGGCACCGAGGCGCCGGTCGTGATCATCTGCAAGGCGGTTTCCACACCCAGCACGCGAGGCAGGCGCTGCGTGCCGCCGGCACCCGGCACGATGCCGATGTTCACCTCGGGCAGCGCGATCTGCGTGCCCGGCGCCACCAGGCGGTAGTGGCAACCCAGGGCCAACTCCAGACCACCGCCCATGGCCACGCCGTGGATGGCCGCCACAACCGGCTTGCCCGATTGCTCGACTGCCGTGATGGCTGTGTGGAAAGAGGGCTCGGCCGCCATCTTGGCTGTGCCGAACTCCCGGATGTCTGCGCCACCGCAAAAGACCTTGCCTGCACCCGTGATCACGATCGCCGTCACGGCACTGTCTGCATTCGCCTTGGCGATGCCATCGACCACGCCGGCCCGACTGCTCTGCCCGAAGCCATTGACAGGAGGGTTGTCCAGGGTGATGACGGCCACGCCGTCGGTGACTTGGTAGGAGGTGCTCATGGCGATCTCGTAGGCGAACGTTGAGGAGAAAACGGTCGATCAGAACCGGCAAACCAATTCTGACAAGAACTCTTGTAAGAATAGACGAACATTGTGGCACCACCTCTGCAAAGGCGATTGCATTCTGGGGAAAACACCTAGCCACACACGGATATCCACCATGGTGGCCGACCGCTGCGCGAGTGGGCAGCGAAGCGTTCGCGTCAGCCAGTCCCGGCGGCAGGCAAGGCGACTCGCGCTGCCGGCAGCGGCTCAGACCTCCAGCCACTCCTTGCGCGTGTACTGGTCGGCACGCAGTTCGTCAGGTGTGCCATGGAACACCACTTCTCCGTGGCCCATCACGTAGCAGCGTTGTGAGATGTCGAGTGCGATGGTGAGCTTCTGCTCCACCAGCAACACCGCCAGGCCCCGCTTCTGCAGCTCCTTGAGGTACTCGCCCACCAGTTCCACGATCTTGGGCGCCAGACCTTCGGTGGGCTCGTCGATCATGATCAGATCAGGGTCACCCATGAGCGTGCGGCACAGCGTCAGCATCTGCTGCTCGCCGCCGGACATCACCCCGGCTTCGGTGTGCTGGCGCTCCTTGAGTCGCGGGAACATCTGGTACATGTCGTCCAGGCTCCAGCGGCTGTTCTTGTGGCCGGACTTCATGCCCAGCTTGAGGTTCTGCTCGACCGTGAGTTTGGGGAAGACATCGCGGCTCTCGGGCACATAACCCAGGCCGCGCCGGGCCACGTCGTAGGTCTTGTGGCCCAGGAGCTCCTGGTCCTTCCACTTGACCGAGCCCTGGCCGGTCACCAGACCCATGATCGTCTTGATCGTGGTTGAACGCCCCGAGCCATTGCGCCCCAGCAGGCTGACGATCTCGCCCGGCTTGACCTCCAGATCCACACCGTGAAGGATGTGGCTCTTGCCGTAAAAAGCGTGCAAATCCTGAATGCGCAGCATGATCAGACTCCCGCCTCGGCGGCCTGGTTTTGCGCCAGCACCGAGCCCAGATAGGCTTCCTTGACGCGGTCATTGGCGCGCACGGCCTCGGGCGTATCGAAGGCGATGACCTCGCCATACACCAGCACCGCGATACGGTCGGCCAGGCCGAAGACCACCCCCATGTCGTGCTCCACGGTCAGCAGTGTCTTGCCT
>JACPOH010000299.1 GCA_016185075.1 Aquabacterium sp.
GCAGGTTGGTCAGGCTGACGTTGCCGCGCTGCTTTGGCAGGCAGTGTTCGATCTGCGCGAATTGGGCTGATGTGATCTCCATGCGCTCACTATCGCGCTTAAATCAACATGGCGCAATTAGTGTTAACAGGCCCTAGTTTGATCAGCGGTCATCGCCCTCACCGGTGGTGCACATCGATCGTGGCGTGCACGACCTCCTCGTGCACTTTCAAGGCTTCCCGAATCAACGAAGGCGTCATGGCCTTGTCCGAGGTGACGACGGTCAGGGCACAGGCATAAGCCCCCTTGCCCACACGCCACACATGCAGATCCGTCAGGTGACTGTCCTCATGAGCATCCAGCTCGGCAATCACCTCCCGGATCTCTTCCACCACCGGGTGATCCATCTCGCGGTCCAGCAACACTTTGCCGGTCTCGATGATCAGACCCTTGGCCCACACCGCCACGAGCACGGCCCCCACGAGACCCATCACCGGGTCCAGCCAGGACCAACCGTAGATCCAGCCGCCCATCAGCGCCAGGATGGCCAGCACCGAGGTGGCCGCATCGGCCAGCACGTGCACGTAAGCAGATTTGAGGTTGAGGTCATGCTGGTGCTCATGCCCGTGGGCATGCCCATGATCGTGCCCATGCTCATGATGGTGTCCGTGCCCGCCATGATCGTGATGGTGGTGATCGTGCGCCCCACCCAGGATGAAAGCGCACACCAGGTTGACCACCAGCCCGATCACCGCGACGAACAAGGCCTCGCGGTAGTGAATGGGTTCGGGCGTCACCAGGCGCTCCACCGAGCCAAACACCATCAGGCCTGCCACGCCGACCAGGAACACCGCGCTGGCAAAGCCCGCCAGCACCTCGATCTTCCAGGTGCCGAAGGCAAAGCGCGGGTCACGCGCATGACGGCGTGCCGCCGCATAGGCGAAAGCGCTCAGGCCAATGGCCACGGCGTGCGAGCTCATGTGCCAGCCATCGGCCAGCAGCGCCATGGAGTTGAACCACCAGCCAGCACCAATTTCCAGCGCCATCATGGCCAGCGTGATCCACATCACCAGCCGCGTGCGTGTTTCAGCCTGCTGGCTGCCTTCGTCAAAGATGTGCTCGTGTATCCACTGGGACAGATCGGTGTCACGCATTCAGGGTCCTTTTGTTGCCTTGTGCCGTCAAGCGCTCAGGCAAACAGCTTGTCGATCTTGAGCAGGGTCAGCACGCCCATCACCGCAAAGATGGCCGCGGCAATGCCATGAACCAGTTTCATCGGGATCTTCTCGGCAAAGCGGTTGCCCACGAACACGGCTGGCACATCGGCAATCAGCATGCCCAGCGTGGTGCCGGCCACGACCCACAGCGGGGCGGCGTAGTGCGCGGCGAGCGCCACGGTGGCCAACTGGGTCTTGTCGCCCATCTCGGCCAGGAAGAAGGTCACCAGCGTGGCGCCGAACACGCCCAGCTTGTGCGCGACCTTGGTTTCTTCCTCTTCGATCTCGTCGGGGATCAGGGTCCAGATGGCCATGCCGATGAAACTCAGGCCCAGTACCCAGCGCATGATGTCCGGGCTGACCATGGACGTGATCCAGGCGCCCAGGGCACCGGCCAGGCCGTGGTTGACCAGGGTGGCCGCCAGGATGCCCAGGATGATGGGCACAGGGCGCTTGAAGCGCGCGGCGAGGATGAAGGCCAGCAACTGGGTCTTGTCGCCGATTTCAGCGAGGGCGACCACACCGGTCGAAACGAAGAGGGATTCCATCAGAAGTCCTTGGCTGGTGCATGCGCATGACCATACGCCACCCACCAGCCGTGAAGCAGCACATGGTCAGACGTCTTGCCAAGAAAATGCCACTGGCGGTTGAAAGCCAGGGCGGTAACCGCCTGCGCCATGGCTCTGTGGAGCCAATCATGTTGACGCGGGCCACCTCGCAGCGAGGTGCAGCTACTCCCGAATGACGGGAGCGAGTGTACCAAAGTTGCGACGCACACCCCCCATCAGGGGCGTCAAAACGCCTGCACACGCAAACACCAACCGGAATCCGCCACAGCCCCTCTCGAAGGTGAAAACCCACCTTGGGGGGAAGCGCTGGCGCTGCCAGACGCATTCAATGGCGACCTGTCAGCACGGCGACGGCGCCCAGAACGGCGAGCCCGAACCCACCCACCGCGCTGCACCGTGCCAACCGATTCCTTTCATTTTTCTGGAGATTCCCGTGAACGTCACAACTCGTCATCGCCTCTTTCATGGCGCCTTTGCGCTGAGCAGTTTCGCCGCCGGATTTGCGGCCACCTTCCTGCCGCTGCAGGCCTTCGCGGCCGGCGGCACACCCGTCATCACCACCAGCCCCACCACCACGGTTGGCACCGCCCCTGTCGGCACCGTGAACACCTCCACCGTGGTCTTCGGCCCCAGCGCCAACTTCCCGAAGGTGGAAATCGTCAGCTACGAAGAGAAGATCGGTGTCGTGCCGTTCACGCAACTGCACTATGCGGGCGCAGACCTGACGCTGAAGTTGACCAACACCAGCAAGGTCGTCACGGACCCGGCCTGGCTGGCCGTGAAGGACGCCAACGTGCTGATGCGCCAGAACACCTCGGGTGTCAGCATCCCCACCCTGCAACCGGGCGCCTCCACCACCGTGAGCGTGCACCTCGACGCCGTGCTGCCGGCGGCGCAATCCCAATTGCCGGAAGACCAGCAATACAGCCAGTGGAGCGCGCAATACCGCAATGTGTGCGGCCCCCAGTTGAGCAGCGTGCTGGATTGGCGCGGCTCTCAGGCTCAGACCCCGATGGACCCGCATCGCGAGGCCCTGCTGGTCAAGGAGGGCTGGAGTGACTACGCCAAGGTGCCGCCCAGTGTGCCCATCTGCTCGGGCAACCAGTGTGTGAAGGTGTGTGACATCGAAAAGAACATCCGCGCCCAGCTGGATGGCAAGGTCACGGGCTACGGCTTCTTCGTGGGCCAGTACCCCAAGTTCGGCAGCTACGGCGATGCCCGCACCGCAGCCGATGCACCTGAAACCGCGTTCAAGTCCAACACCAAGATCACCGTGGCCAGCGTCAGCAAGCTGGTGACCACGATCGCCGCCGTGCGCCTGCTCGATCAGAAGGGCATCAGCCTGGACACCGCCATCGGCCCTTACCTGCCCTCTGACTGGAACGTTCAAAGCAACTACGTCAAGAACATCACCTTCGCGCAACTGCTGGGCCAACGCAGTGGCATCAAGGACTACGGCAATGTGTCGATGGACTACGCCAAGCTCAAGTCCTTCTTCTCGCAAGCGGTGAACACCAACGCCAACACCATGTGCCAGGGCTCCGGTGTGGTCAACCCGGCCAACCCGATCAACGTCAACAACCAGGGCTGGTGCTACAGCAACTACAACTTCGCCATCATGCGCGTGCTGCTGCCCAAGGTCGCCGGCTTTGCGGAAGACCCCAACCAGGGCACCCGCCCCCAGACCCTGGCCAACCAGTACACGCAACTGGTTCAGCAAAACGTGTTCAACCTGGTCGGACAGACTGGCGTGACCTGCAAGCCGCCCGTCAACAGCACGAACTTCGCCTTTGCCTACAAGGGCCCCAGCGACAACTCGGGCGGCACCAACTGGGGTGATGTCTCGCTGATCTGTGGCGCGGCCGGCTGGTACCTGTCGGTGGAAGACATGGCCAAGGTGATGCTCAGCCTCAATGCCAAGGACGGCAAGATCCTGGCCGCATCCGGTGGCAAGGACCTGTTCGAAACCATGCGCCAGCGCGGCCTGGGCTGGGACGTGGACAACAACGGCGAGCTGGAAAAGAACGGCGGCTGGGGCGCCAACTGCGATGGCAACGGCGTGTGCGACAACATCAGCACCTCGGTGGCCATGTTCGGCCCGGTGAGCGGCCCGCGCGTGCTGGGTGTGCTGTTCATCAACTCCAACATCACCGGCGGTGGTGGCGCCCAAGGCGTGCTGGAAAAGGCCTACAACCAGTCGCTCTACCTCAAGCCCTGAGCCCGATGAGGCCATGCCCAGCCTGTGTGCTGGCGGCCTCCCTACAATGAGCGGTCTGCATCTGCAGGCCGCTCATTTTCTTTTCCACCCTCCTGCCTGGGACCTCACGATGCAGCTGGAAGCCATCGAACTCGAAACGGCACCCCACCCCACAGCCAGCATCATCATCCTGCATGGGCTGGGTGCCGACGGCAGTGATTTCATCCCCGTTTGCAGAGAACTGGATCTGCATGAGCAGGGCCCCGTTCGCTACGTGCTGCCCAGTGCCCCCGTGATGCCGGTGAGCATCAATGGCGGCTACGAGATGCGCGCCTGGTACGACATCCTGCCCACCAACGACCCGGCCAAACGCGAAGACGAAGCCAGCCTGCGTCGCTCGCACCAGACCATCCAAACCCTGATCGACCGCGAGGTACAACGCGGCATCGCGCCCGAGCGCATCGTGCTGATGGGCTTCTCGCAAGGCTGCGCCATGGCCTTGATGACCGGGCTGCGTTACCCCCACCGGCTGGCCGGCATCGTGGCCCTCTCGGGCTACCTGCCACTACCGGGCACCACGCAGGCCGAGCGTCACCCTGCCAATGCACACACGCCCATCTTCATGGCGCATGGCAGCGAAGATGACGTGGTGTTGATGAGCCGCGGCCAGGCCGCCCAGGCCAGCCTGTCTGCGCTGGGCTACGCGATCACATGGCGCGACTACCCCATGGCCCACAGCCTGTGCCTGGAAGAGGTACAGGACATCAACCATTGGCTGAGCAAAGTGCTGTAGGCTGCGCATCTGAATCAAACGGGAGCGCTGCCGCAGAGCAGCAGGACATGAGCAACGAAGTACACGCACTGGAGAAAAGTGAGGCCCTGCCCAGCGTGCCCCAGGCCCCCGCGCCCTGGGACATCACGGGCAACGGCTACATCGTGGCCGTGTGGATGCCGCGGGAGGTGATCGACACCAACAGCTTCCTGCCGCCCGACCTGGCCTACTCGCACTGCGGTCGCCTGGCCCTGATGATGTTCGTGGACTACCACGAGTCCCCCTGTGGCGCTTACAAGGAGCTGCTCTACATCCCCGGGCCCTTGAACTTCAGCTCGCAAAGAACGCGCTCGATCACGCGCTGCTTCGTGTCCACCTACGACAGCGTGGTCAACGGCCGGCGCAACTGGGGCATCCCCAAAGACAAGGCCGACTTCCGCATCTACTACGGCAAGGACGGCATCGACCGCGTGCGCGTGCAACACCAGGGCCACACCTTTGCCGAGCTCGCCTTCCAGGAAAAGAGCCCCTCCATGCCCTTCAATGCGGCGCTGATCCCGCGCTTTCTGCGCACCTTCGGCCAGCATTGGGAAGGGCACGAGTACATCTACACGCCCAGCGCCACGGGCCATGTGCAATGGGCCACCATGCTGGAGGCGCGGTTCGACGCCAGCTACTTCCCGGACCTGTCGCGCGGCAAGGTGCTGGCCGTGATCAAGGCCCGGGACTTCAACATGCAGTTCCAGCCCGCCACCATCACTCGCATTCCCGCGCCTTTGCCAGGACAAATTCGATGAAGGTGGACGCCGCTCGCGTATGGTGGCGGTTGGGCATGTAGAGCATCACCATGCGGGTGCCGAAGATGCTGAGCTTCCAGTCATCCAGGGCGGTCAGCACCTCGCCCGATGCGACCGCGTCGTGCACCACGTAGTCGGGCACGAGGCCCAGCCCCAGGCCGGCCAGGATGGCCTCACGCAGGAAGGCGAAGTTCTCTGAAGTCAAGGTGGGCGACAAGGGCACCTCGTGGCGCTCGCCATGCAGGTAGGCCGAGAGCCTCAACTGCCGGCCCACCACGCCGGACGTGATCACCGGCAGCTTGTCCAGATCCTCCAGCTGTGCAGGCAGGCCATGCGCCCGGGCATAAGCCTTGGCCGCACAGGCCACGTAACGCACCGGGCCCATGTCGCGCGCCACGAGGTGGTCCGGCGGGTCGGACATCACGCGCACGGCGATGTCCACCTCGTCGCGCAACAAATCCACCACCCGGTTCTCGAAGACCACGTCCAGCACGATGCCGGGGTAGGCCCGCTTGAAATCGATCAGCCAGGGCGACATCACCATCTGCCCATAGCCGCTGGGCACGCTCAGGCGCACCCGCCCTTGCAGGCTCTGGCCGAGTGTCGCCACGGACTCGCGTGCCGCTTCCAGCTCATTGCGGATCTTGCGGCCGTGCTCGTACAACTGCAGGCCGATCTCGGTGGGTTCGATGCGGCGGGTGGTGCGACGCACCAGTTGCTGGCCCACGGCACGCTCGAAGTTGCCCAGGTGGTAGCTGACATTGGCCCGGCTCATCTTCAGGCGGCGCGCGGCCTCGCTGAGGTTGCCGGCATCCAGGATTTCGACCAGCAGGGTCAGGGACTGCACATCCATGGCGGACAGGGGCGCGGCCATTGTTCAAAATGGCTTGACAGTCTGTCAACAGCAACAGGGATTGTCAAGGCCAGACGCTTGCCGAACAATCGACATGTCTCGCAGGGCCCGCGCGCCGGCCTGCGCACCAAGGAGCCCCATGAAGCACGACAACCCGGCACCTCAGCCCGTTCATTACCGCGTCCACCAGCACATCGCCCACATCGTGGTCGACAACCCGCCCGTCAATGCGCTGGGTGTGGCAGTGCGGCGCGGCCTGCAGCAGGCCATCGCGCAGGCCCAGGCGGATGCCGATGTGCATGCCGTGCTGATCGTGGGCCAGGGCAAGGCCTTCATCGCTGGCGCCGACATCCGCGAATTCGGCCTGCCGCCCCTGCCTCCTTCCTTGCCCGATGTGTGCAACGCCATCGAGGCCTGCAGCAAACCCGTGGTCGCCGCCATCCACGGCCCCGCGCTGGGTGGTGGGCTGGAGGTGGCCATGTCGGCGCATTACCGTGTGGCCAGCCTGGCCTACGTGCGCCACGTGCTCGGCGAAGGCGGCGCCGTGCGACGCACCTGCGACCAGACGGACGCCATGGCCGACCGCGCACAACAACAAGCCGCCATCGATGCGGCACGTGCCGAGGTGGCCAGAAAGCGCGGCCTGTTTTCGCCCGCCAAGATCGTGGACTGCGTGCAGGCTGCGCTGGACGGCTCGTTTGAAGGTGGCCTGCGCACGGAGCGCATGCTGTTCGAACAATGCATGGCCAGCCCGCAACGCGCGGGCCTGATCCACAGTTTCTTTGCCGAGCGCGAGGTGCTCAAGTCACCAGAGACCAAGTCCGCCAAGCCTCGTTCGATCAAGGAGGTGGGCGTGATCGGCGGCGGCACCATGGGCGCCGGCATCACCGTGGCCATGCTGGATGCGGGCCTGCACGTGACCCTGCTGGAGCGCGATGAAACCGCGCTGGCCCAAGGCCTCGCCCGCGTGGGCAAGGTGTATGACGGTTTGATCGCCAAGCAGCGCCTCACCCCCGAAGGCAAGGCCGCCATCCTGACGCACCTGACCGGCGCCACCGACTACAGCGCGCTGGCGCAAGCCGACCTGGTGGTCGAAGCCGTGTTCGAAGACATGGCCGTCAAGCACGCGGTGTTCAAGCAGCTCGACGCCGTCTGCAAGCCCGGCGCCGTGCTGGCCACCAACACCTCCTACCTGGACATCAACGAGATCGCCAACGCCATCTTCCGCCCACAGGATGTGATCGGCCTGCACTTCTTCTCGCCGGCCAACATCATGAAGCTGCTGGAGATCGTGGTGCCCGCCAAGGTCAGTGCCGATGTGGTGGCCACCGGCTTCGAGCTGGCGCGTCTGCTCAAGAAGGTGCCCGTGCGCGCCGGCGTGTGCGACGGCTTCATCGGCAACCGCATCCTGGCCACCTACCGCACTGCCGCCGACCACATGATGGAAGACGGCGCCTCGCCGTATGAGATCGACCAGATGGCGCGCAGCTTTGGCTTCCCCATGGGCCCGTATGAAGTGAGCGACCTGGCCGGCGGCGACATCGGTTGGGCCACACGCAAGCGCCGCGCCGCCACACGTGACCCGAAAGCCCGTTATGTGCACATCGCCGACAAGCTGTGCGAGCGGGGCTGGTTCGGCCAGAAGACCGGCCGCGGCTGGTACCTTTACCCCAACGGTACCCGTACCGGCGTGCCCGACCCTGAAGTGCTGGCCATCGTGGCCGAAGAGCGAGCCAAGGCCGGGGTCACACCCAGGGCCTTCACCGCAGACGAGTTGCAGCGCCGCTACCTCGCGGCCATGATCAACGAAGGCGCCAAGGTGGTGGAAGAAGGCATCGCCCTGCGCCCGCTCGATGTGGACGTGACCCTGGTGCATGGCTACGGCTTCCCGCGCTGGCGCGGCGGTCCCATGAAGTACGCCGACATGGTTGGCCTGCCCCAGATCCTGGGCGACATCCACACCTTTGCGCTGGACGACCCACAGTTCTGGCAACCCGCGGACCTGCTGGTCCAGCTGGTCAAAGAAGGCCGCGAGTTCGAGAGCCTCAACAAGACCTGATCCCCACATCCAAGGAGACCAACACCATGCGTGAAGCCGTCATCGTGTCCACCGCCCGCACCCCGCTGACCAAGTCGCACCGGGGCGAGCTCAACATCACCCCGGGCCCCACCCTGGCCTCCTTCGCCGTCAAGGCCGCCGTGGAGCGCGCCGGCATCGACCCGGGGCTGATCGAGGATGCCATCCTAGGCTGCGGCTACCCTGAAGGCACCACCGGCCGCAACCTCGCACGCCAGGCCATCATCCGCAGCGAGTTGCCCATCAGCATCGCCGGCACCACGGTCAACCGCTTCTGCGCCTCGGGCCTGCAGGCCATCGCCATGGCCGCGAGCCGCATCATCGTGGACGGCGCCCCGGCCATGATCGCGGGCGGCGTGGAAAGCATCTCGGGCATCAAGACCCGTGAAGACGGTGACACGGGCATGGACCCGTGGATCGTCGAGCGCAAGCCCGCCCTGTACATGGCCATGATCGAGACCGCCGACATCGTGGCCAGGCGTTACCACATCAGCCGCGAAGCGCAGGATCGCTTCTCGGTCGAGAGCCAGCGCAAGACCGCCGAGGCGCAGGCCGCCGGCCGCTACCAGGACGAAATCGTGCCCATCACGACCACCATGGCCGTGGTCAACAAGGACACGAAAGAAGTCACGCACCAACAGGCCACGGTGGACCACGACACCTGCAACCGCCCCGGCACCAGTTACGACTCACTGGCCAAGCTGCCACCCGTGCGCGGCGCCGACCAGTTCATCACCGCGGGCAATGCCTCGCAGCTGTCAGATGGCGCATCGGCCTGTGTGCTGATGGAGCGCCGGGAAGCCGAGCGTCTGGGCCTGCAGCCCTTGGGCGCCTTCCGCGGCATGGCCGTGCATGGCTGCGAGCCCGATGAAATGGGCATCGGCCCGGTGTTCGCGGTCCCGAAGCTGCTCGCGCGCCACGGCCTGACGGTGGACGACATCGACCTGTGGGAGCTCAATGAAGCCTTTGCCTCGCAAAGCATCTACTGCCAGCAAAAGCTCGGCATCCCCGATGAGCGCTTGAATGTCAACGGTGGCGCCATCTCCATCGGCCACCCGTTCGGCATGACGGGTGCGCGTCTGGTGGGCCATGTGCTGCTGGAGGGTCGCCGCCGCAAGGCGCAGAACCCGAACGTGAAGTGGGCCGTGGTGACCATGTGCATCGCGGGTGGCATGGGTGCTGCCGGCCTGTTTGAAATCTACTAACACCAGGACACCGATCATGGACTTGCGTTTCACCCCCGAAGAGCTGGCCTTCCGCGACGAGGTGCAAGCCTTTCTGCGCGACAAGGTGCCCAGGCGATTGACCGACAAGGTGCGCCATGGCATCCACCTCCGCAAGGCCGACCATGAGGAATGGCACGCCATCCTGAACGCGCAAGGCTGGCTGGCCAACCACTGGCCCCAGGCCTATGGCGGCACCGGCTGGAACGCCATCCAGAAGTTCATCTTCGAGCACGAATGCGCCCTGGCCTACTGCCCCCGAACCGTGCCCTTCGGCGTCAACATGCTGGGCCCCGTGCTGATCAAGTACGGCAATGAACAACAGAAGCGCCACTGGTTGCCACGCATCCTCAATGGGCAGGACTGGTGGTGCCAGGGCTACTCCGAGCCCGGCGCGGGCTCCGACCTCGCCTCGGTCAAGACCACCGCACAACGCCACGGTGAGCACTACATCGTCAACGGCCAGAAGACCTGGACCACGCTGGGCCACCACGCCAACATGATCTTCTGCCTGGTGCGCACCAACCGCGAGGCCAAGAAGCAGGAGGGCATCAGCTTCCTGCTGATCGACATGAACAGCCCCGGTGTGGAGGTGCGCCCCATCATCACGCTGGATGGCGAGCACGAAGTCAACGAAGTCTTCTTCACCGATGTGAAGGTGCCGGCCGAGAACCTGGTGGGCGAAGAGAACAAGGGCTGGACCTGCGCCAAGTACCTGCTGACCTACGAGCGCACCAACATCGCAGGCGTGGGCTTCTCGGTGGCCGCAATGGAACGCCTCAAGCTGGTGGCCAGCCGCGTGATGAAGCAAGGCAAGCCCCTGGCGCAAGACCCTTTGTTCGCCGCGCGCATGGCCAAGGTCGAGATCGACCTGGAGAACATGAAGACCACCAACCTGCGCGTGATCGCCGCCGTGGCCGGTGGCGGTGCGCCAGGTGCGGAAAGCTCCATGCTCAAGATCAAGGGCACCGAGATACGCCAGGAACTGAATTCACTCATGCGCCGCGCCATGGGCCCGTATGCCCTGCCCTTCGTGCATGAAGCCATGGAAGCCGGCTACACGGATGAACCCCTCGGCCAGCCCGAAGCGGCTTATGCGGCCGCCCAGTACTTCAACAACCGCAAGCTGTCGATCTTCGGCGGCTCGAACGAGATCCAGAAGAACATCATCTCCAAGATGAGCCTGGGCCTGTAAAGGAGAGATGCAATGAACTTCGAACACAGCGAAGACCGGCGCATGCTCGCCGACAGCCTGAACCGCTTCATCAGCGAGCAGTACGCCTTCGATGCGCGCGACCGCATCGCGAAGTCGGAACACGGTTTCAGCAAGGAGATCTTCCAGCAGTTCGCCGAACTCGGCGTGATCGGCGCGCTGTTCGGCGAGGCCGATGGCGGCTTCGGCGGCGGGTGCAGACCACCGCCACGCGTACCGACCAGGGCTGGGTGCTCGAGGGCCACAAGGCCGTCGTGCCCGCGGGCGACCACGCCCAGTTGCTGATCGTCTCGGCTCGCACGACGGGCCAGGTGGACGATGAACAGGGCATCTCGCTGTTCATCGTGCCAGCCGACGTGCCCGGCCTCAAGGTGCGCGGCTACCCGACCATCGATGGCAGCCGCGCAGCCGATGTCCAGCTCGACCAGGTCAAGCTGCCCGACAGCGCCTTGCTGGGCGCCGAAGGCCAGGGCCTGGCCACGCTGGAGCATGCCATCGGGCGGGGCGTGCTGGCCTTGTGCGCCGAATCACTGGGTGCGATGGAAGTGGCCAAACAGGCCACCATCGACTACCTGCAAACACGCAAGCAGTTCGGCGTGCCCATCGGCAGCTTCCAGGCACTGCAGCACCGCATGGCCACGCTCCTGCTCGAAATCGAACAGGCCCGCTCGGCCGTGATCAACGCCGCTGCCGCGCTGGACCACACCGACCGCATCACCCGCGAGCGCACCTTGTCGGCCGCCAAGTACAGCATCGGGCGCATCGGCACCCTGGTGGCCGAAGAATGCATCCAGCTGCACGGCGGCATCGGCATGACCTGGGAACTGCCCTTGTCACACTACGCCAAGCGCCTGGTGATGATCGACCACCAGCTGGGTGACGAAGACCACCACCTGGCACGCTACATCGCGCTGGGCCAGGCCCTGGCATGATCACGGCCACACCGCCAGAAAGACAAGCATGAGCACCTCACAAGCCACCTTCAACTGGGCAGACCCCCTGCTGCTGGATGACCAGCTCACGCCCGAAGAACGCATGATCAAGGATGCGGCCCGCCACTACGCGCAAGGCAAGCTGCTGCCGCGTGTGACCGAGGCCTTCCGCCACGAGCAGACAGACCCGGCCATCTTCCGCGAGATGGGCGAGCTGGGCCTGCTGGGCCCCACACGCCCCCGCGAGTACGGCGGCGCCGGCCTGAACTACGTGAGCTATGGCCTGATCGCCCGCGAGGTGGAGCGCGTCGACAGCGGCTACCGATCGATGATGAGCGTGCAGTCTTCGCTGGTCATGGTGCCCATCCACGAGTTCGGCAACGAGGCCACCAAACGCAAGTACCTGCCCAAGCTGGCCAGCGGCGAGTACATCGGCTGCTTCGGTCTGACCGAGCCCAACCACGGCTCGGACCCGGCCGGCATGCTCACCCGTGCCACCAAGGTCGATGGCGGCTACACGCTGCGCGGCAACAAGATGTGGATCAGCAACTCGCCGATCGCCGATGTGTTCGTGGTGTGGGCCAAGTGCGAAGAGGACACGGGCAAAGGCCTCAAGGACCAGATCCGCGGCTTCGTGCTGGAAAAGGGCTTCAAGGGCCTGAGCGCACCGGCCATCCACGGCAAGGTGGGCCTGCGCGCCTCCATCACCGGCGAGATCGTGATGGACGATGTCTTCGTGCCCGAAGAGAACGCCTTCCCCGAGGTGCGTGGCCTCAAGGGCCCCTTCACCTGCCTGAACTCGGCGCGCTATGGCATCTCATGGGGGGCGATGGGCGCAGCCGAAGACTGCTGGTTCCGCGCGCGTCAATACGTGCTGGACAGGCAGCAGTTCGGGCGCCCTCTGGCGGCCAACCAGCTCATCCAGAAGAAGCTGGCCGACATGCAGACCGAGATTGCGCTGGGCCTGCAAGGCAGCCTGCGCCTGGGCCGCTTGAAGGACGAAGGCAAGGCCGCGGTGGAGATCACCTCGATCATGAAGCGCAACAACTGCGGCAAGGCGCTGGACATCGCCCGCCTGGCGCGCGACATGATGGGCGGCAACGGCATCAGCGACGAGTTCGGCGTGGCGCGCCACCTGGTCAACCTCGAAGTGGTCAACACCTACGAGGGCACGCACGACGTGCACGCGCTGATCCTGGGGCGTGCGCAAACGGGCATCCAGGCCTTCTTCTGATCAGCACGCGTGGCTGAAGATCAAACCAGCAGCTGGCTCGTCCACTGCGACGGCAGCGCCCTGCCCAACCCGGGCCGCATGGGGCTGGGCGCCGTCCTCATCGCACCGGATGGCAGCCGGCACACGCTGAGCTTGGCCACGCACACCACGGGCTGCAACAACGAGGCGGAGCTGCGCGCGCTGATCGCGGCGCTGCACGCCCTGCAAGCGCAGGGGGCCCGCTCACTCGTGGTGCACAGTGACAGCAGCATCGTGATCGAGCAGCTGGGCGGCGTGAAGCCGGCCAAACCCATCACCCGCTTGAAGGCCTTGTTCGACGAGGCCCGCTCGCTGCTGGCCACCTTTGAGCAGGCGCGCCTGCAATGGATCCCGCAACACCGCAATGGCGAAGCCGATGCGCTGGCCCGGTCTGCGCTGGGCTTGCCGCCCCGGCCTTGATGCTCAATCCTGCTTGCTGACTTCCAGCTTGCTCAGGTCGAATCCCTTCTTCGCCAAACGGGCCAGCAGGTTCTGGTATTTTTGCGGGTCGACCTGCGGCGTTCTGGCCAGAATCCAGAGGTAATCGCGCTTGGGCTCGCTGACGGCCACCAGCTGGTAGGCCTCATCCAGGTCAATGACCCAGTAGTCACCCCACACGAAGGGCAGGAAGGCCAACCAGGCCGGCGCAAAACGCACCTCCAGCTTGGGCGAGTTGGCCGGGCCCAGCTGCCGCGCCTGCCCCACGGCGTCGATGAGCTCACCGCTTGCCGTCTTGCAGCGGTTGGTGACCTGCACCGAGCCATCGGGCATCAGGCGGTAGTCAGCCCGGGTGTCGGCCACGCACTTGCGCTGGAACCAGTTGGGGTACTTGGCGATCTCGTACCAGGTGCCCATGTAGCGGGGCACATCGAGCGCAGCAATGGGCTGCAGCGGGGCCCGCGCTCCTGAGTCAGCGGGTGCCTCATCGGCCAACGCTCCGGCCCCAATCAAGGCAGCACACAGCGCCAGGCACACGAGCGGCAGCCGGAACGAGGCCGGTTGGCGCACCTTCGTGAGCCTCTGGTTCGACACGGCTGCGCCGCCGCTTTCTCGCATGGCGCATGGGGATCGCTTGCTGCTGCTCATGTTCACCTTCCTGTCTGTGGTCGCTTGCGGCGGTCTTGCTCGGTCAGTTTGGGATGCGCCTCTTTCACGTCAGGTTCAGGTCCAGACCAAGCCTCCTACCCAAGGCAAAGGTGAGGAACAACAAGACCAGCAGCGATAAGGTGAAGACCAATGCGATCTTTCCGCCCGCCCACAGCATGGCGCTCAGCTTCTGCTCTCCATTCTTCTTTCTCCCTTGGTCGTAATGCCACTTGATGGCGAAGAACATGCCCGTGCCCAGCACGAGAACCTTGAATACGATGAAGACTGCAGGGAACCAATCCATGGTGTTCTGTACTTTCGGCGCGGTCATTTGACACGAGTTGTCATGAAGCGCATCCTTCACCGGCATCGGGCTCGGGCAAGTCTCACAGCATGGCTGACCGCTTCACGATCAGATGATAGGCGCATCCACCAGCAGCGCGTCAGGCTGGGGCTTGGGGCAACTCACAGGCACCACCTGGCTGCTGCCATTGAACTGCAGGGACGCGGCTGCGCTGCCCATGCCGATGACCATCGAGGCGGCCGTGGCGTCGGGCTTGAACGGGCCGGCCGTGACCGTACCCGTCGTGGGCAAGGACACCACGACGGCCTTGTCGCGTTGCAGCGTGGTGACCGGGATCTCGGTGCCACCGGGCAGCACATTGGGGTTGGCCGGTGTGCCCTTGTCCACGATCAGGTGCAGCTCGTCCACACGGCCCTTCACCGAGGTCACGCCCGCGTCCATCAAGCGGTTCACCGTCGCCGCCGGCAAGGTGATGGCCCCCGAGGCCTGCGTGATCGACAGGCTGCCCGCGCGTTTGACCGCCAGCGGAATGACGCCGCCCACGGCCACACCCACGTCATACGGCGTGCCACCGATGTCGCACTGGTAGGGCGCGTTGACGATGCCGATCAGGTTGCCCGCGGCCACCGTGGGATAGGACAGCGGCTCACCCTCGTACAAGGCCGGCTTGCCCGCGTTCACTTCCGGGCCCACGGCCACCGACAGCAAGGCATTGCCTTGCGAGGCGGTGCATTCGGCGTGCACCTTGATCTTCAGGCCCACCGAGCTTTTGAGCGTCACGTCGGCGGTGGCGCCCTCGAAGCGGAACTGCACGCGGCCATCAGCCGGCGCCACATACGGCCCCACGCGGAAATCACCCGTCCTGGGCAGGCCCACGGTGAGAGGTTTGCCGCCTTGAACCGGCACGTCGGCCACGCTCAGGTCATACAGCCTGGCCAGGTCCACCGTGGCCGGCGTTGAGCGCGTGGCACCGATGCGCAGGCTGCTGATCACGGCATCCGCCTTGTTGATGGTGACAATGCCACCCAGCGTGGTCAGCCACGCCGGCAGGGTCAGCGCGCCGCTGCCTTGCGACAGGTAAAAAGTCTGGCCCGGGCCAAGCTGGACGGGGGCCACACCCTGAATGTCCACGGTGCCCCCGATCTTGATGAGCTTGAGCGTGCCCACGCTGATCTGGCAGGAAATGGGCAGGGTGAAGCGGCCTGTGTCCGCGCCGATGGAGGGCACCTGGGCAGGGTCGAGCGCGCGGGCCGTGGTGGGCACCAGCGTGGCGGCCACCGCCATCAAGGCGCAGGCCACACGCAGGCGCGGCAGGAAGGACATGGTGATCATGAGAACGGGCTCCTGTCTTAGGCATGGTGGAAACATGGGCTGCGGACCAGCCTGGCTACGCAGCACGCGCCAAATTTAATGCCACACATTCAATCGACATAGAGGGATGCGCCCGAAAACCACCGCCACTGGCGCCTGAGCGCCCCTGATTTGACCCGGCGCGTCGCACCGATGCGGTGCAAGCCCGCTCGCCCGACCTCGCATGGCGTGCGCACGCCCCCCATCGGCTCGATGCTGGTGCATGCGGGGCCACTGCGTGCTGGCACGCGTGTTGCATCAAGGAGGGAGCGCACGCAGGTAAGGTCGCCTCAGTGTGCGCAAGTCCTCTCCGCTAACGACGGCGGAAACCTCTGGATGCCCTTGGCCGCTGTTGGCCGGGTGTCGCTCAATGTTTTCTCAGGCAAGCCACTCGGCTCGCCCTCGCCGTCGCAGGAGCACACATGAAGATCGTCGTCGTTGGTCATGGCATGGTTGGCCACAAATTCCTTGAAAGCCTGGCGGAAGCCGGCCTGAAGGACGCCGAGGTCACGGTGCTGTGCGAAGAACCCCGCCCCGCTTACGACCGGGTCCACCTGTCTGAATACTTTTCCGGCAAATCCGCTGAAGACCTGTCGGTGGTTGAACCTGGCTTCTTCGAACGCACCGGCTTCAAGCTGCGACTGGCCGCCAAGGCCGTGGCCATCGAACGCCGCACCAACACGGTCACCACCGCCGATGGCGAAGAGCTGGTCTACGACAAGCTGATCCTGGCCACAGGTTCCGTTCCCTTCGTGCCGCCCATCCCCGGTCGCGACCGCGAGAAGTGTTTCGTCTACCGCACCATTGAAGACCTGGATGCCATGAAGGCGGCCGGCTCCAAAGCCCGCAATGGCGTGGTGGTGGGCGGCGGCCTGCTGGGGCTGGAATGCGCCAAGGCCCTGCGCGACATGGGCCTGGACACCCACGTCGTCGAGTTCGCCCCGCGCCTGATGGCCGTGCAGGTGGATGAAGGTGGTGGCCGCATCCTGCGCAACAAGATCGAAGCGCTGGGCGTGCACGTGCACACCAGCCACAGCACCGTGAAGATCATCGACGGCGCCGAGCACCTGCACCGCATGGTGTTCGAAGACGGCAGCTACCTCGAAACCGACATGATCGTGTTCTCGGCCGGCATCCGCCCGCGTGACGAGCTGGCCCGCCATTGCGTGCTGGCCATCGGCCCCCGCGGCGGCGTGGTGATCGACGACCACTGCCGCGCCAGCGACCACCATGTTTACGCCATCGGCGAATGCGCCTCCTGGGGCGACCAGACCTTCGGCCTGGTGGCACCCGGCTACGACATGGCCCGCATCGCCGCCCGGCACATTGCCGGCGACGCCCAGGCCAGTTTCACCGGCGCCGACATGAGCACCAAGCTCAAGCTGATGGGCGTGGACGTGGCATCCATCGGGGATGCCCAAGGCAAGACCCCGCACAGCCGCAGCTTCCAGTACATCGACGAGGTCAAGCAGATCTACAAGAAGATCGTGGTCAGCGAAGACGGCAAGAAGCTGTTGGGCGCCGTGCTCGTGGGCAATGCCGATGAATACGGCACCTTGCTGCAGATGGCACTCAATGGCATCACCCTGCCCGACGACCCCGAGTTCCTGATCCTGCCCTCCAGCGACGGCAAGGCCAAGCCCGGCCTGGGTGCAGACGCCCTGCCTGACAGCGCCATGATCTGTTCGTGCAACAGCGTGAGCAAGGGCCAGATCTGCGCGGCCGTGGGCGACGGTGCCACCACCATCGCGCAACTGAAGTCCTGCACCAAGGCCGGTGCCACCTGTGGCGGCTGTGTGCCCCTGGTCACACAGGTCATGAAGGCCGAGATGAGCAAGCGCGGCCTGGCCGTGAACAACCATGTGTGCGAGCACTTCCCCTACTCGCGTCAGGAGCTCTACCACCTCATCCGCGTCGGCGAGATCAAGACCTTCGACGACCTGCTGGCCAAGCATGGCAAGGGCCTGGGCTGCGACATCTGCAAGCCCACGGCCGCCTCCATCTTCGCTTCGGTGTGGAACGAGTTCGTGCTCAAGAAAGAACTGGCCAGCCTGCAAGACAGCAACGACTACTTCCTGGGCAACATCCAGAAGGACGGCAGCTACTCGGTGGTGCCGCGCATGCCCGGTGGCGAGGTGACGCCTGAAGGCCTGATCGCAGTGGGCCAGGTCGCCAAGAAGTACGGCCTGTACACCAAGATCACGGGCGGCCAGCGCGTGGACCTGTTCGGTGCACGTGTGGAGCAACTGCCCCTGATCTGGGAAGAGCTGATCGCCGCCGGCTTCGAGTCTGGCCACGCGTATGGCAAGTCGCTGCGCACGGTCAAGAGCTGCGTGGGCTCGACCTGGTGCCGCTATGGCGTGGACGACAGCGTGGGCCTGGCCGTGGAGCTGGAGAACCGCTACAAGGGCCTGCGCGCCCCGCACAAGATCAAGTTCGGCGTGTCAGGCTGCACCCGCGAATGCGCCGAAGCCCAGGGCAAGGACGTGGGCGTGATCGCCACCGAGAAGGGCTGGAACCTGTACGTGTGCGGCAACGGCGGCATGAAGCCTCGCCACGCCGAGCTGATCGCCTCCGACCTCAGCAAGGCCGAGCTGATCAAGCTGATCGACCGCTTCCTGATGTTCTATGTGCGCACGGCTGATCGTCTGCAACGCACCAGCACCTGGCGCGACAACCTGGAAGGCGGGCTGGACTACCTCAAGGGCGTGCTGATCAACGACACACTGGGCCTGGCGGCCGAGCTGGAAGCACAGATGCAGCACGTGGTGGACACCTACCAGTGCGAGTGGAAGACCGCCGTGACCAACCCCGAGGTGCGCCAGCGCTTCCGCTCTTTCGTCAACAGCGACGCCCCGGACGAGCGCATCGTGTTCGTCAAGGAACGCGGCCAGATTCGCCCGGCCCGCCCTGAAGAGCGCGAAACAGCTGATGCCGCCAACTGATGCACGCCACCGAAACAAACCGCTGTCATCACGCCAAGGAAAGCCACACCCATGAACGCCGTCCTTCAACCCGCTGAGAACTGGGTCCCTGTTTGCCCGATCGATGCCATCGTGCCCAACACAGGCGTGTGCGCCCTGGTGAAGGGTCGCCACGTCGCGGTCTTCCGCGTCGGGCAAAACAAGCTGTACGCCATCGACAACCTGGACCCCAAGACCGGCGCCAGCGTCCTGTCACGCGGCCTGATCGGCAGCCTGGGTGACCGCGTGGTGGTGGCCTCGCCGCTGTACAAGCACCACTTTGACCTGCTCACCGGCGAATGCCTGGAAACGCCTGAGTACAAACTGCACACACACCAGGTGCGCAATCAGAACGGGCAGGTGCTGGTCGCGCTGAATTGACCTGCTGCATGCGCCAGCAGGCGCAAATTGCGGACAATGGCGGGTCTGTGCCCACGACCCCGCCGAGCCACCATGCCATTGTCCGTCTCTCACTTCGTTTTGCGCGCCAAGCAGCTGGAGATCGAGTCGGTGCGCCATCTGGCCGGGCGGGTGGAACTGGCCGATGTCATCGGGCAACTCATCCACGCCCTGCAGCGTGAGCGCGGCGCCAGCAGCATCTACCTGGCCTCTGGCGGCCAGCGTTTCCTGACAGAGCGGCAGGAAGCCATGGACAAGGCCCGCCCCATCGAGGCGGCACTGCGCACCCTGTTCGAGCAGCAGCTGCAAGCCGAGCAAGGCGCGTCGGCCCGTACCCTGTCGCTGATGGCCTGGGCGCTGCTGGGGCTGGATGCCCTGGCGGACTTGCGCCAGCAGATCGGGCAACAGCAAACCAGCGCACGCGAGGCCGTGGCCGCTTTCAGCCGCCTGATCGCAGGCCTGGTCGAGCTGGTCTTCCATGTGGCCGATGCGGCGCAGCACCCCGGCATCTCGCGCCTGCTGGTGGCCTTTGTGCATCTGGTACAAGGCAAGGAGGCGGCCGGCCAGGAGCGGGCCGTGGGTGCGCAGTTGTTTGCATCCGGCGTCAACGACGAAGCCGAGCAGCAGCGGGTCGTGCACCTGATCGACGCCCAGGAACGTTGCCTGCGGGTGTTTGACGAGTTTGCCGAGCCGGACCTGCGTACGCAATGGCAACAGCATCAACTCACACCCAATGTCGCGCAGCTGGAGCGCCTGCGCCGCATGCTGTGCATGGCCAAGCCTGGTGCCAGGCTGGACACCGCCTTGAGCGACACCTGGTTCGAGGTCGCCAGCGCGCGCGTCTCCGAGATGGCGCGCGTCCAGGTCGCCCTGGTGCAATGCCTGCGTCAAGCCTGCCAGACGCAGATCCAGGCGGCCGAGCAGGATCTGCAGGAATCCGAGGGCCTGCTGCAGCAGCTGCGAGACAACCCACCGCCCCACAGCCATGCGGTGGACCGCTTTTTCAGCGCCCAGGAAGCGCCGCACGCCGCCCCTGCGCTGGCCACCCCTGATCAGCCATCGGTGTCCTCCCTGATCGACCTGCTGCAGGCGCAATCCACACGCCTGGCCAGCATGGAGTCCGAATTGGAGTCCGCACGGCGCGCCCTGCACGAGCGCAAGTTGATCGAGCGTGCCAAAGGTGCACTGATGGCCCGCATGGGCCTGAGTGAAGAGGCAGCCTTCCGCGCCTTGCAAAAGGCCTCGATGGACCACAACCGCAGGCTGGTCGATGTGGCCGAGGCCACGCTGGCCCTGCCAGACTTCGCGTTTGGCGACGCCACGCCGGCCGGCGGCGGCAAATCGGCCAATTGATCAAGCCGATCAGGCGCCGTCGGGCTCGGGTTCGGCCGCAATCTGACGCAGGGCCTGCTCGAACACCGCTGCTGGTTGCCCGCCGGAAATCAGGTGCCGGTTGTTGATGATCACGGCCGGGACAGCGTGAATGCCATGTGAGGTGTAAAAGGCCTCGCGCTCGCGCACCTCCTGCGCAAAGGCCTCGCTGGCGAGAATGGCCTGCGCCTGTTCCACATCGAGCCCGGCCTGCTTCACCGCATCGAGCAGCACGGCCTCGTCATCCATGGCCCGCCTGTGGCCATGGCAAGCCTGCAGCAGCGCCATCTTCAAGGCCCGTTGCGGCGTCGGCCCCACCTCACCAGCCCAATGCAGCAGGCGGTGGGCGTGGAAGGTGTTGTAGATGCGGCCCCGGCCCTCGAGGCTGAAGGTGAAACCCACATCGGCACCGCGCTGGCGGATGGTCTCGCGGATCTGCGCCTGCTGCGCTGGTGTGGAGCCGTACTTCTGCGTCAGGTGCTCGGTGATGTCCTGCCCACCCGCCGGCATGCCGGGGTTGAGCTCGAAGGGCTGGAAATGGATCACCGCCTCGACCTCGCCTGCGAGCCGCTGCAAGGCCTGCTCCAGCGCAGCCAGACCGATGGCGCACCAGGGGCAGGATACATCGGACACGAAATCGATTTTCAGCTTGGTGGGCATGGGGTGCAAGCGTGGCAGCAGAGGGCTTCTGATCGTACACAAACCCCATCGGCATGCCGGCGAAAGGGGATAGGCGGCACAAGCGCCTACACTGCGGCAGAACCAACAGACAAGCACCCCATCATGAGCATCGTCGTGTACTGGCTGACCCAGGGCCAGCCCTTCGTGGCCACCTTCAATGACCAGCAGCTGCTCGAAGCACTGGCCTTCTCGGAGGCCAAGCGCAAGGAAAAGGACGCCCATGGCCAGCCGCTGCACAGCCACATCGTCACCAACTCCGAACTGGGCGACCACGTCGGCAAGCCCGGCGTCAGCGACGAGCTGCCCGCCGACTACAGCTGGACCAAATCCCACCGAGGCGGTCCGCCCGAGTCAGGCAACCCGCCCCGTACCCTGGCTTGATCGGCGCCAAATCCGGGACAATACCGGCTTGAGCAAGTTCCGCTGAACCGATCTGAACAAGAAGACCACCATGAGCGACGCCACCCCCGCATCCGCCCCCGCCCTGCCTGATCGGCTGGCCATCGACCCCGCCAGCCCTTACTTCAACGCTGAGGTGTTCCAGCACGACATCGGCATCCGCTTCAATGACAAGGAGCGCAAGGACGTCGAGGAGTACTGCGTCAGCGAAGGCTGGATCAAGGTCGCCGCCGGCAAGAAGGTGGACCGCAAGGGCAAGCCCCTGATGCTGACGCTCAAGGGCAAGGTCGAAGCCTTCTACAAGTAAGCGCCAGGCGCGCTGGCCAGCCCTCAGGCCTTGACGGGAAGCGCAGGCTGCTGGCTGGCTGGCGACGTGCTGGCCACCTCATCGTCACGCTGGCGCGTCAGGAAGCCCTCGAACTCGGCAATGGGCACGGGCTTGCTGAACAAGTAGCCCTGGAAGCGATGGCAGCCGATGGTCGTCAGGAAGCTGCGCTGGCCTTCGGTTTCTACGCCTTCGGCGATCACCTCCAGGCCCAGGTTCTGCCCCAGGCTGACCACCGTGCTGGCAATGGCCGCATCGTTGGGGTTGGTCTGCAGATCACGCACGAAGGCCTGATCGATCTTGAGCTGGTCCAATGGCAGGCGCTTGAGGTAGGACAGCGACGAGAAGCCGGTACCGAAGTCATCGAGCGAGAAGCTCACGCCGCGCTCCTTGAGCGCCGACATCTTGCCGATGATGTCGTCCACATCATTGACCAGCATGCTTTCGGTGAGCTCCAGCTTGAGCCGACTGGGCTCGATGCCACAGCGGTCCACGATGCTGAGCACCTGCGCCACAAAGTCAGGCTGCCGGAACTGCCTGGCACTGACGTTGACCGCCAGTTGCAATGACGATGTGGCCGGGTTGTGCGACCAGGCCGACAGCTGCATGCACGCCTGCTTGAGCACCCAGTCGCCCAGCGGCAGGATGAGCCCGGTGTGCTCGGCCATCGGGATGAATTCGCCGGGCGAGATCATGCCGTGGCGGGGGTGCTTCCAGCGCACCAGGGCCTCGGCGCCAATGACCCGCCCATCGGCGTGCACCTGAGGTTGGAAGTGCAGCAGGAACTGCCCTTCGACCAGGCCGGTTCGGAAATCTGACTCCAGCGCATTGCGGGCATTGACGTCAGCCTGCATCACGTGCAGAACCATGTACAGCGTGGCCATGGCGAAGAAGTCATTGCCCCAGGCATTGAGCGCGCGCACATCATCGGGCTGCACATAGGCGGGCGCCAGGCCAAATCGGGTCAGGTCCAGAAAGACAAAAGCCGCAAAGAACAGCAGCGGCACGCCATGGCGCAAGAGACGGTGCTGACCACGCAGCAACAGATAGGCCCCGGCACCCAGCGGGGGCAGGAGGTGGTGCGTCGAGCGCGGCACCTTGTCTGACGGCACATCGATGACCAGACAGACGCCAACCAGTGTGACGAACAGCGTGCCCAGCAACATCAGGCCTGCAGCATGGGCCTTGTTCTGGCGCGTCATCACCACCCCCGCGATGCCGGTGGCCAGGAGCCACAACTCCATGGGAACGGCCAACCATTGCTCGCGCAAGGCAAACAGAATGGACCAGCCCGCACCGGCCACGATCAGAAATGCGCAGCCAATGAGCACCATGAGCTCGATGCGCCGCAGATGCTTGTCACCTGGACTGCGCCAGGTGCTGCGGCTGCTTTGTTTGGCTGCTTTGCCCGCTTGCTGGCCAGTAAAAAGCATGTAGGCTTGAGCGAGGAGGGATGGAAGTTACACGTTATATCGGATACGGCCCCAGTACCCTTGAGGGTAAGTGCCCAGCCGCCCCATTGGCGTGAACAAAGTGGGCTTGCCCGCAACTGGCTGACCCACGGCTTATCGGACACGCCAGCCCGAGGGGCTGTCCGGCCGTGCCAAACTGCGCAGTTGCATCAGGATGCACAACCCATCCCCTTTTTCCCCTCACAGGCCCGCTCCATGTTGAAGATGAACCGACGAGACTGCATGCGCTGCTTCACCCTGGCCGCTGGCTGGGCCTTGACGGGGTGCGCCAACCTGGGCGGCGGCGAAGCCGTGCGCGTGAACGTGGTGGGGCTCGACCCCTTGCCGGGCGAGCTCATCGAGGCACGCATGGCACTCAAGCTGCGCGTGCAGAACCCGGGCGAGCGGGCCGTGGACTTCGATGGCATCTCGGTCGAGCTGGATGTGCGTGGCAACAGTTTTGCCAGCGGGGTCAGCCCCGAGAAAGGCAGCATCCCGCGGTTTGGCGAGGTGCTGATTTCGGTGCCGGTCTCGGTATCGGCCCTGGCGGTGCTGCGGCAAGTCGCCGGCATGGCCAGCGGCAACAACAGCAACCGCATCGAATATGCCCTGCGCGGCCGGCTGGCCGGAGGCAGCTTCGGCGGGGTGCGCTTTGCCGCCAATGGAGAAATCGAGTTGCCCAAAGGCTTGGTCGGCCGTTGAGGCGAGGCCGTAGCGGGAAGGGGCCGAATGCGCGCCGAATGCGCGCCGGATGAACGCCGGGGTGTGGAAGGTCTGGTTACAACTTGAGGGCGCTCGGAGACATCCGGGAGGCAGGCTCGCGCGTTGAGGGATGGCAAGGGCGCTGCCGTTTCAGCGCCAGGAGAACACCATGTCCGAACAAGCCAAGTCATCCAACGCCGTCACCATCCAGATCCCTCGCACCGCCCTGTTTGCCGGAGGCGGCCTGGCGTTGGTGGGTCTGGGGCTCGCCGCCGGCATGATGCTGCGCTCGCCCAGTGCGCCGTCGGCCTCCACCGCGACAGCTGATGCCTCGCCAGCATCCCAACTCATGGCCTCGGCCCCCGCAGCCGGCCTGGTCGAACCGGGCCAGACGCCTGCAGCGACCAAGGAGGCCGGCGCCAACCCTGCCAGCAGCCACAACAAGCGTGACACACGTCACCAGGCCTCCCGCGAAGGGGGCGAGCCCGTGCAAACAGCACCAGCCATGTCGCCCGAACTCCAGGGCCGCCCCGCCGTGGCCTGCGCCAACTGCGGTGTGATCGAAGCCGTGCGCCCGGTGCAGCAAAAGGGGCAAGGCACCGGCGTGGGGGCGATCGCAGGTGGCGTGCTGGGCGGCGTGGTGGGCAACCAGATGGGCAAGGGCAGTGGCAAGACGGCCATGACCGTGCTGGGTGCCATCGGTGGTGGCTTTGCTGGCAACGAGGTCGAGAAACAGACGCGCACCGTCACCGTCTATGAGGTGCGCGTGCGCATGGACGATGGCAGCCTGCGCACGTTCACGCAAAGCACCGAGCCCGCACCTGGCACGCGCGTGGAAGTCAACGGCCACAGCATCCGAGCCATCGAAGCCGGCGCAGACAACGGCCGCCCGGCCACCGTCCAGACCTCAGGCACTGGCGGTATCTGAAACGGCCACCTCGGTCCGGTTGCGGCCTGCGTGCTTGGCCTTGTACATGGCATCGTCGGCGCGGGCCAGCAAGGTATCGAGCACCAGCCCATGCGCGCCTGACACGGCCAGGCCCACGCTCACCGTCAGGCGCAAGGCGGGCTGGCCTTGCGCGACCGGGATGTCCTGAGCGGCCAACCCCTCCCTCAGGCGCTCGGCGAAGCGGTAGCCATCATCCGGCTCGCAATGGGTCAGCAAGACCACAAACTCTTCGCCGCCCAGACGCGCCACCAGGTCCCCTTGGCGCCTGGAATGGCTCAGCGTGTGTGCCACGGCCTTGAGCGCCAGATCACCGGCCGCGTGCCCCGCGGTGTCGTTGATCTTCTTGAAATGGTCCACGTCCAGCAGCATCAGCACCAGCTGAAAACCGTGCCGCCGGGCGCGCGCCAGCTCCGCCTCGGCGGCCTCGAAAAACGCACGTCGGTTGGGCAGCCCAGTGAGAAAGTCCGTGGTGGATTGCTCTCTCAGGCTGACGATGAGTTTGTCGCGCTCCAGCTCCAGCGCCGCGCTAGCCAGGCTCTGTTGCTTCAAGGCGTTGATGCCGCCAAACACCTCGGCGAACTCGTCACCCGCCACGGCCTTGGGCAGCTCACGGCTGAGGTCACCGGCACTCATGGCATGCAGCACCTCGGCCGCTTGCGACAAAGGCTGAACAAAGCGCTGGTGCGCCACACGCAGCATGAGCAGCACCAACCCCATCAGCAAGGATGTGGCCGCAAGCACGCCAATCAACCATTGCTGAGAGCGGGCACGCACGCGTGCGCAATGCTGGTCGGCGCTGTCAAGCAGGGCATCGCGCAAGGCAAGGATCGAGTTCATGTCAGGCACATAGGCGGCCGCGAAGCCCGCCGGCGTCATGCCGAACTGCCCTCTAGCCTGGCCTTCTGTCAGGACCGTGTCCACCAGTTGCGCGGCCTTGCCGAAATAACGGCGCTCCATGAGGTCGTGCGCCGCCAGCACCGCATTGGCCCCTTCGATCTGGCCAACGCGCAAATCCAGCAGATGACGCAGCTCGTCGATGCGCCCCTTGACGCGCTCGACCGCGGCCAGCTCTTCGGGCGTGAGGCGTTGCTGGCGCGTCAAGGCCGGCGTGAACAAGGAGCCCAGCAGGCCCGCGTACTCGCGCAGCTCGGCCGACAGGCGGGCCGCCCAGACCGACGCGCCCAGCCTTGGGTCCGCCAGCTGCGCGTCATCGGCCAGCACCGTGATGGTGGGTGCCAGCATGGGCACCAGCGCCACCATGCCGCGCACGCTCTGCCGAATGGCTTCGGGCTGACGTTGCGGCAAAGGCAAGGCGGCCTCACGATCGATGGCCCCCCGGGCCTGCTGCAGTGCTGCCTGCATCGCATGGGCCTTGTCCAGGGCCTGCTGGTACCGGGCATGGCCCGCCTCGCGCCGCAGGGCCTGCAGCAGCGCCGCCAAGGCCGCATCGGTGCGGGCCCGGGCCTCGCGCAAGGCCTCGCGCAAGGCGGGACTGCCCGCAGGGGTCGCGTCACCCAGGACGCCGTTGGCCGGGCCGCGCTCGCGCGAAACCATCTCGGCTGCCACCAGCGCCAGACGCAGTCGGGCCACCGCCTGCTGCCCCTCTTCGGCGCGCTGCAACTGCCGCCACTCCTGCTGGACCAGGCGTGCCTCGAACAGCAGGAACACCAGCACCAGGCTCACGGCCATCAGCCGGAACCATCCTCGCAAGGTGAGTGTGCGTTTGAGTTTGTCCATTGTCAGTCAGGGGGGCGCTTCAGGGGCGCCAGTCCACCGACTGTATCAACAACAAGCGGGCCTTGATGCAGCGCACCATCAAAGATGCACCCATGCCGCCTTTGCCGACAAAAAGGTATCGCCGACGACAAACCGGGATTCGCACAGGCGCCCCATTTGACAATGACAATTTTCAAATATACATTCCAAACCGTTTTGTCGCTTGACACGCATCAACGGTGATCCGGTGACAAATTCCCTTCCGTGTCACGTGGCCTTCGGGCTACAAAACCAGACGCCGCCAACTGGACCAGCAGGAGACCTACAACATGTCCGAACACCTTGATGTCTTGATCGTGGGCGCAGGCCTGTCCGGTATCGGCGCCGCCTGGCACCTGCGCAAACAGTGTCCGGACAAGCGCTTCGCCATCCTCGAAGGCCGCGACACCATCGGTGGCACCTGGGACTTGTTCCGCTACCCCGGCATCCGCTCCGACTCGGACATGTACACCCTGGGCTACAACTTCAAGCCCTGGACCGAAAAGCAGGTCATCGCTGACGGCGGGCGCATCCGCAACTACATCCAGGAAGTCGCCCGCGATGGCGGCATCCAGCAGCACATCCGCTTTGGCAGCAAGGTGGTGAAGGCATCGTGGTCGAGCGAAACCGCCACCTGGACGATCGACGTGCAGAAGAAGTCCGGCGAGACGGTGCAGATGAGCTGCAACTGGCTGATGATGTGCTCGGGCTACTACAACTACGAAGAAGGCTTCACGCCCGAGTTCAAGGACCGTGATGCCTTCAAGGGCCAGATCATCCACCCGCAGTTCTGGCCGGAGAACCTCGACTACAGCGGCAAGCGCGTGGTCGTGATCGGCTCGGGTGCCACGGCCATCACCCTGATCCCGTCGATGACGGACAAGGCCAAGCACGTGGTCATGCTGCAGCGCACGCCCAGCTATGTGATCTCGGTGCCCCAGTTCGACCCGATGGTGCGCTTCCTGCTGAAGTTCCTGCCGGAGATGACGGTCTACAACATCAGCCGCGCACGCAACAACTTCATCACCCAGATGATCTTCAAGTTGTCGCGCAAGTACCCGAACTTCATCCGCAAGCTGCTGCTCAAGCAGGTGAAAGCCCAGGTCGGCCCCGACTTCGACATGAAGCACTTCACCCCGCCTTACAACCCCTGGGATCAGCGCCTGTGCGCGGTGCCCAATGGCGACATGTTCAAGGCGCTGCGCAAGGGCAAGGCGTCGGTCGTCACCGACCACATCGATCGCTTCGTGGACAAGGGCATCCTGCTGAAATCCGGCCAGGTGCTGGAGGCCGACATCATCGTCACGGCCACCGGCCTGAACCTGCGCCTGTTCGGCGGCATGGCCATCGAGGTGGACGGCAAGCCCATCCAGATGAACCAGCACATCTCGTACAAGGGCCTGATGTTCAGCGACATCCCGAACTTCTCGAACACGCTGGGCTACACCAATGCCTCGTGGACGCTGAAGGCCGACCTGATCGCCGAATACGTGTGCCGCCTGCTCAAGCACATGGACAAGACCGGCACGCGCATCGCCACGGCACGCCGTGACCCGGCCGTGCAACCCACGCAACTGCTGGACATGACCTCCGGTTACGTGGCCCGCGCCGAGGCCCACCTGCCCAAGGGCGCCGACCGCGCACCGTGGAAGCTCTACCAGAACTACGCGATGGACCGCGAACAGCTGCACAAGGGCAAGCTGGAAGACGGCGTGATGACCTTCTCCAAGCCGCACAAGGTCGCGCGCCCCGAGACCCCATCGGAGCCTGTGCGCCGCTACGGCAGCTGATCAGTTCGCATCGGCACACGCCCGAACCAGGGCTGTGCCAGCTCCAGTTGGGCAGCCAGATTGAACAGCAGCCCCTCTTCGCCTACCCCACCGACCAACTGCACGGCCAGAGGCAGGCCGTCTGCAGACTGGTACAGCGGCACACTCATCGCCGGCAGCCCCATGAGGTTGACCGGCGTGGTGAAGGCCACATAGTTCAGGACCTCCAGAAGGCTCTGGCGCACCCCGTCACTGCGCAGCATCGCGCGCCCCAGCCCGATCTTCAGGCACACGTGCGCCATGAGGGTCTGCCAGCCCGGCGTGCGGAAGGCGCCCAATGGCAGAGCGGCCTGCGTGACCACAGGCGTCAGCCACACATCGCACTGCGACCGAAAGGCCTGCCAGCCCTGGAGGTACTCGGCCCAGCGCGCTTGTGATGCCAACAGCTCGACGGCCGCGTACATGCGCCCCACCGCGGCCATCAGGCGTGTATCCGACTCAAATGCATCGGCCTTGCACCCGGTGGTCATGCGCACTTCGCGCACCATGGCCGCGGCCGTTGTGTACATCATGATCATGACGTCTTCGTACAGGTCAGCCCACGCAAGAGGCGGCGTCAGCTCCTGCACGTCGTGACCCAAGCCAGCGAGCAGGCGCGCGCATTGATCCACCGCAGCCGTGCAATCTGCATCGACCGGCATGCCCAATGGCGACAATCTGCTGAACCCGACTCGCAAACGCCCGGGGCTGCGCTCGACCTCTGCTGAATACGACCTCGCCGGTGGGGCAACATGAAAAGCTGCCCGCCCGAAAGGCGCACAGGTGGCGTCCAGCATGGCCGCGCTGTCACGGACCGAGCGCGTCAAGACGTGCTGAACGGCCGCCCCTTGTGCGATTTCGGCATGGGTGCTGCTCCAAGGAGTTCGACCTCGCCCTGGCTTGAAGCCGAACAAGCCGCACAGCGCCGCAGGCAGCCTGATGGAGCCGCCAATGTCGTTGCCGCCGGCCATGGGCACCATGCCCGCCGCCACCGCAGCGGCCGAACCACCGGACGACCCCCCTGCAGACAGGCCTGGCCGCCAAGGGTTGTGCACCGCCCCCCATAAGCGAGACTCGGTCTGTGGCTTGAGCCCGAACTCCGAAGCATTGCTGACACCAACAGGGACCACGCCAGCCGCCAGCCACCGGCGCGTCATCTCCTCATGCGCCTGAGGCACGTGCTGCCGCAAGGCCGCGCTGCCCATGCAAGTGCGCACACCGGCGTGCGCCTGCATGATGTCTTTGAGCACAAAAGGTACGCCAGCAAAAGGGCCACTCAGATCAGAAGCGGCTCTGGCGGCAGCCTGCTCGTCCATGCGGGTGACGATGGCGTTCAAGGCCGGGTTAACCGCGTTCATGCGATCAATGGCCAAGGCCACCAATTCCCGTGCCGACACCTCCCTCTTGCGCACCAACGAGGCCAGCCCCAAGCCATCGTGTTGCCTGTACTCATCAAACCGCATCGAACCAACCTCCCTTGTTTGTTCGGTTGAAACGATAGCAACGAGCGCTCGCACAGCGTGAGCAGGCAAGCGTTCAAGTTTGTAGTCAAATTGGCCCAACTTTGCCTTGCACCCATTCGCAGCCCGATGAAGGACTCGCCGCTCACCCAGGTTCTCGTGCCTGCAACCAACGCCCTGCTGCTCGTGGCTTTCGCCCGAGAACGAGGCATCGTCCCTGACCCGGCGCTGTCCGATCTCGGCATTCAGGAGAGCGCCTTGTCCGACGAAACGCAGTCGCTGAGCGTCAGGCAATGCATCCGACTCAT
>JACPOH010000073.1 GCA_016185075.1 Aquabacterium sp.
CACGCCTTGCGCTGCCTGAATCGGTGCAGCAGGGGCCATGCACCGTCGTGAGCGTCGTGGCGCCCGCAGGCCATGGCAAGACCACCCTCATGTCGCAATGGATGACCGAGTTGCGGCAAAGAGGCTGTGCCTGCGCCTGGCTCACGCTGGACGACAGCGACAACGACCCCGCCCGCTTCCTGCGGCATCTGATTGCCACGCTGCAACGCAGCGGCGTGCATGCGGGTGATGCCACCCTGGCCCACTTGTCAGACACACTGGCATCGCAGTTTCGAAGCGTCACCGAATCGCTGTCTGTTGACCTGGCGAGCAACCCACACAGGCTGATGCTGATGCTCGATGACGTCCACGTGCTGCACGAAGAAACCGTGCTGGACATCGTGGACTGGCTGCTGCACTACGCGCCCGGGCAGATCCAGATCACACTGGGCTCACGCGATGAACTCCCCTGGCGCCTGGGCTCCTTGCGCGTGCGGGGCCTGCTGCATGAGGTGGACCACCGGCAACTGCCTTTCAACGAACAGGAGGCGCGCAGCCTGTGCCGTCAGCATGTGCGGCTGCATGACGAGGATCTGCGCCTGCTGCTCCACCGCACGGAAGGCAACCCGACTGCGCTGGAGCTGGCCTGCGTGGTCCTCCACACGCAGGCAACTGATCCAGCTCAAGTTTCCAGACTGATCGAGCAGTTCGCCAACCATGACGGGCACGCCATTCCATACCTGTGCGAGCAACTCCTGCGACACCAGCCCCCCGCCTGGCGCCAGCTGGTCATGCGCCTGTCCATGCTCACGCGTTTCGATACCCGGCTCGCACGCGAGGTCTCTGAGCCACACGACAGTGGCCACTTGCTGGCTCAACTTCAAGGCATCCGCGCCTTTCTGATCCCCTCGGATGGCAGTGGCCAGAGCTGCCGCCTCCACGAACTGCCGCGCGCTTGTTTCAAGGCCCATTTTCTGAGCCAGGCACCGCAGGATGCCCGTGCCGTGTTGATCAAGGCGGCCCAGTGGTGCTGGAACGAAGGCGCCACCGAGGATGCCATGGGCTATGCGCTGGAAGCCCGGGCGTGGGAGCTCGCCACGCCTTGGCTGGCGCACAGCATGCACGACATCGCTCAAAAGCGCGGCGAATTGCAGCTGGCCTTGCAATGGATGAACAGCATCCCCGCGGACTGGCTGGACCGCTACCCGACAATCCGCATCGACTACGCCTTTGCCCTGTCCTTCTTTCCGCAAAAGCCCGAAGTGGCCACCCAACTGCGCGCCCTGCAAGCCATTCGCCAACGGCTGGCCCACAGCCCCGAGCCGGATGTGCGCACCATCGACCAGATCGATTGCGCCATGTCCTTTCAGCGCGTCCTCTCGCTGGGATTGACAGACCAAGGCCACCCTGCACGCCACGCCGCAAAGGAATGGCTGGCCCGCTGGCCCCATGCGCCGGCCTTGCAACGCGGCATCGTTGGCAACGTGCTGTGCTTTGGCTACAAGACCACTGGCGAGCTGGAAGAGGGGCTGCAAATGGCCCATGTGGCGCGCAACTGGCTGGAACAGGATCAGGCCTGGTATGGCCTGGCATGGAACGCCTCTCTGGAAGCCGTGCTCCACCTCAAACGTGGCCACTACCCGCAGGCCCGAAGTGCCTGCACGAGAGGGCTGCAGACCATTGAACAGCACCTGGGCGGACACCGCACCCACGCCAGCGTGCACCATGTGCTGCTCGCTGCACTGGACTACGAAGCAGATGATCTGGCCAACGCACAGCGACACATGGACCAGTCTCTGGACAGCCTCGCCCAATATGGCGGCGCGGACATCCTGATCGTGGGCTGGCTCACCCGCGCGCGGCTGCGCTTCGCTCAACATGACCTGGAAGGTGGCCTCAGCGTGCTGCACGAGGGGCGCACCCTGGCCCTGCGCCGCGGCTTGCCCCGCGTGCTGCTGGCACTGGTGGCCGAAACCTGTGTGCAACTCTGCCGCGCGGGCCGCTTGACGGAGGCACGCACCCTGGCGCGCTCACAAGGATTGGACAGCTTTCCGCAAGACACCACCGAGCAGCCAGACAACCCCTATCAAGACCTGCTCGGTGGCATCCGCGCAGACCGCGCGCAACGTGTGGCAGCGCGCCTGCTGTTGCCCATCAAGCCGGATCAGGTCATGCAACACCTGACCATGCCCATTGCACGCTGTGCCCAGCGCGGGCTGGTCCATCAGCACATCGAACTTCTGATCGTGCAGGCGATGGCAGCTCAGGCCTGCCACCGGAAACTGGAGGCACGACAGGCGATGAGCCAGGCACTGGAGCTGGCCGCGCAACAAGATCATGTGCGCATCTTCAAAGACGACGCGGCGGCCTTGGGGCCACTGTTGACGGCCTGCAAGCTGGACACCCTCCCCCCCGCAGCCCAGACCCTCTGGCACCGGCTGACCCAACCCACCCGAACTGAGAGCGCGAGCCACAGCCTGGACGGCGCGGACCAAGCCGATCACCCCGAAGCCCTGGCCGCCCATGGCCTGACGCGGCGCGAGCTCGGCATCCTGCAAAGACTCGCATCAGGCCTGAGCATCAAGGAAATCGCCGAGGCCATCTTCATCAGCGAGGGCACGCTGAAATGGCACCTGCACAACATCTACGGCAAGCTGGGCAGCAAGAACCGGTCTGGTGCGTTGGCCCAGGCGCGGGCCATCGGCGCCATTCGATAGTTACATCAACAGCCAATCTTCGCTTGACAGAGAAACATTTCGGAAGATATGATTTTTTACAATATATTGTAATGAATCATGTCCCCCAACCCCAAAAACCTGATCCTCAACCTGCTGCTGGCCAACGACGGCGCACCCTTGAGTGCCGCTGATGCCGTGGGCTCATGCGCCCTGTTCGGCATCCGTGAAAACAGCGTGCGGGTGGCCTTGGTGCGCCTGGGCACCGCGGGGCTGATCGCCTCAGCCGGGCGGGGCGCCTACCGGCTGGGCCCACAGGCGGTTGGCCTCGCCGAAGAACTGTCGAGCCGGCGCACCAGCGAAACGCGACTGTGTGACTGGCAAGGCGCGTGGATCATGGTCAGCACAGGCCACCTGGGCCGCAGTGACCGAACCGCCTTGCGCACGCGGCAACGTGCCCTGGCGCTGCTGGGCTTCAAGGCGCTGGACGACGCGCTGCACGTGCGGCCCGACAACTTCCAAGGCCACGCCCCGCTGGTTCGCGAGCGGCTGCGCAAGCTGGGGCTGGAGCCAGACGCCCCGGTCTTCACCGCCACCGACCTGCCCTCGGAACTCGACGCGCGCGCCCGCACCTTGTGGCACGGTGACGCACTGAGCCAGGCTTACCGGCAGACCCGCCACAAACTGGAAGCCTGGCTGGCCCACGCAGACGAACTGGAGCCCGAGGTGGCCGCGCGGGAAAGCTATCTGCTGGGCAACGAAGCCATCCGCCAACTGGTGTTCGATCCGCTCCTGCCCGAGCCGCTGGTTGACACCAGCGAACGCCGCGCCTTCACCGCCACCGTGCTGGCCTTTGACGAGGCCGGCCACCGCATCTGGCGCGAGCGCCTGCCGGCCACCCTGGCTGCCCGTGCCGCGCCTCAGGGCCGCCACACCAGCCAGGCTGCCGGACAGCCGGGCGGCAAGAAGGGCCAACGGCCCGCCACCACCCATTGATGGAAGACCCCGCACGATGTCGCTCGCTCCTGCACGCCAGCCCGAGTTCACGGCCACCCCTGCCGAACTCCCGGCCGTCACCAGACGCCGATTGAAGGACCTGTTCACACGCGAACAAATGAACGTGCTGACTGCGCGCTCGGACCTGTGGGGTGCCTGGGCCATCGGCTCCACCTGGGGTGTGATTGCGCTGGCCTTTGCGGCCCTGGCGCAGTGGCCCAACGCCCTGACCTTCATCGTGGTCATGGCTGTGCTGGCAGGTCGCCAGCTGGCCTTGGCCATCCTTCAACATGAAGGCTCACACGGCACGCTGTTCAAGAGCCGCTGGGCCAACGATGTGCTGACCGACTGGCTGTGCGCACGCCCCATCTGGCAGAACCTGCCCAAGTACAAGGTGCACCACCTGGGCCACCACACCAGAACCGGCACAGACCAGGACCCCGACATCTCGCTGCATGAAGGCTACCCCGTCACCCGAGCGTCGCTGCTGCGCAAGATGCTGCGCGACATCACCGGTCTGACGGGCGTCAAGCTGGTGTTCGGCCTGGTCATGATGGACATGGGCGTCTTCAAGTGGACCGTGGCCAACAACGTTGAACGCCTGCCTCAACAGGACCGCACGCTGACCGAACGCGTCACGACCACCTTGCGCAACATGGGCCCCATGCTGATCACCAACGGTGTGCTATGGGGCATCCTGGCGGCCACAGGTCACGCCTGGCTGTACGGGGCGTGGGTGCTGGCCTTCGTGATCTTTCTCCCGCTGTTCATCCGCGTCCGATCCATTGCCGAGCACGGCTGCCTGGACCGCTCGCCCGACATGTTCCGCAACACGCGCACCACGCGCGCCGGCTGGCTGGCCCGCATGACGGTCGCGCCCGTCAACGTGAACTACCACATGGAGCACCACCTGATGGCCTCGGTGCCCTACTACCGACTGCCGCAGATGCACGCCTGGCTGCGCGAGCGCACCGATGTGCCCGAGCCGCCGAGCTACGTCGAGGTGCTGCAACTGGCCAGCTCTGGCAACCCCGCTCGCTGAGCGGCCTGATCAGCTCATCAGGACCGGGCCACCCTTGGCCAGCGCACGCTGATAGGCCGGGCGCGCTTCCATGCGCTTGAGGTATGCCTGCAGATTCGGGCAACGCTTGGCATCGTCTGCGCGCGACATCAAGGCCGACACGGCAAAGCTCATCTGGAAATCAGCCAGCGTGATGCGCTCACCGGCGAACCAGGTGTGCTGGCCCAGATGGTTCTCGATGAACGCCGTCGACGTCTGCAGGTTCGGATCGATCAGCTGCTTTTGCACCTTCTTGCAAAGCTCGCGTGCAATCGGGCGCACGAAGAAGGGCATGGGTTGCGTCGGGATGGTCATGAACACCAGTTTCATCACCAGCCAGTTCATCAACGAGCCCTCGGCAAAGTGCATCCAGAAGCGCGCCTGCATGTGCTCGGGCGTGCCAGGCTGCGTGCCCAGTTGCCCCGCCTCACCCTGCGCCTGCGCCCCGTAACGCTCCACCAGGTACTCCAGGATCGCAGCCGACTCGGCCACCACCAGATCACCATCGGTGATCACGGGCGACTTGCCCAAGGGGTGGATCTGCTTGAGCTCGGGCGGCGCCAGTCGCGTGACCGGATGGCGCTTGTAGATCTTGAGCTCGTAGGGCACACCCAGTTCTTCAAGCAACCACAGCACGCGCTGGGACCGGGATGTTTCGAGGTGGTGGACGGTGATCATGGCCGCGAGAATACAACGCCTGCAATGGGCATACGCGTGATCAGGGAAAGCGCGCAGTTTGATCTGACAACATTTCAGGTCAAACTCAGCACCCTCCGCAACGACAGGATGATGTGACATGGCCATTCCCAATCTGCGAGACAAATGGGTTGTTGTCACGGGCGCCGCCTCCGGCCACCAAGCATGCGGTGATGGGCCTCAATGACACCTTGTCAATCGAACTCGACGGCACTGGCGTGGAGGTGACGGCGGTGTGCCCCGGCATCATCAACACGCCCATCGTACGCAACCGCAAGGCGGTGTCCCCCGTGATTCCAGTAGAGCAACTCGACCAGCTGGAGAGGTACTACCGCACCCAGGGTGCCCATCCGGCGATTGTGGGCGAGCGCATCGTGCGGGCTGTGCAACGTGGCGAGGACATCGTGCTGGTGGGTCCGAGCGCCAGGCCCATGTTCCACATCAAACGCCTGTCTCGTCGCCTGATACGGCTGCTGACCATCGTGGGCTGCAAGCGCAATGGCTTCATCTGGCCCTACACCTTGCCCGAAAGCACCGTGGTCGACCCGGATCAGACGGCGGCCCATCCCTGAAGGCCAAGGTACGCGCTCATGGCCCGCAACCCCGCCAGCATCAGCCCGACGGCTCATTACACCGGCTACACCTGGTTTGCACACGGCATGTCGCATCCAGCACTGGTCACGCCGCAGGGCAAGCTCATGCACACGGCGCTGCGCCCACTGCATGGCCTGGCCACGATCACGGGTGCGCCCACCCTCCAGGCCTTCCTGCTGGCGCGCCACCGCCTGATCGACCACCTGCTTGAGCTTGCCATCAAGGAAGGCCGTGTCAGCCAGATCATCGAGGTGGCAGCCGGCTTGTCGCCACGCGGCTGGCGCTTCAAACAGCAATACGGCGACAAGCTTCGTTATGTCGAGGCTGATCTGCCTGACATGGCTCAACGCAAGCGCGACTTGCTGCAGCGCGCAGGCCTGCTGACATCGGGCCACGAGGTCGTGGCGCTCGACGCGCTGGCCGACACCGGGCCGCTCTGCCTGCATGCCCTGGCTGATACGCTCGACGCTCAGCGCGGCACGGCGATCATCACCGAGGGGCTGCTCAACTACTTCGATACCCCGACCGTGATCGCCATGTGGCAGCGCTTCGGCCGTGTGCTCAACCGTTTCCCTGACGGCCTGTACCTGTCAGACATCCACCTGCACAACGCCAACAAGGGCGTGGGCGTGCAGGCATTCAAGGCGATGCTGTCGACCTTCGTCAAAGGTCGGGTCTTCCTGCATTTCGACAACGAGGCGCAGGCCGAGGCCGAGTTGCGCAATGCCCGCTTCGAGCCAGCCCAGCTCCATGACCCTACGCGATTCGCCAACGCGCTGAACATGGCCATGCACCCCGGCGCCAATGCGGTACGCGTGATCGAGGCACGCACGCACCAGACCCGACACGGTTAAGCCCTGCTTAAAGGTTGGCAACGAGAAATCGTTTGTCAGCGAACAAAGGCCTTCATACAGTAGCGCCGCGAGCCTGGCTGAACAGGTTCGCGCCCGCCATCAAGAAAGAAGCTGTATGACCTTTGTCGTCACCGAGGCCTGTATCCAGTGCAAGTACACCGACTGCGTCGCCGTGTGCCCCGTCTGGCCCGTGATCAATGTGCAGAAAGCGCCACTGCCCGACCACGCCCGCTGGCTGGAAGTGAAAGCCAAGCTGGACCAACTGGACCGCCACGGTGCCTGAGGCCGCGCCGCCCGAAGCGGGCACGCTGTTGACCGATCAGCATGGGCGACGCATCAGCTACCTGCGACTGTCGGTCACGGACCGGTGCAACTTCCGCTGTGTCTACTGCATGGCCGAAGACATGCAGTTCATGCCCCGTGCCGAGCTGTTGTCCACCGATGAGATGTTCGCCCTGGCCGCCAGCTTCGTGCAACTTGGCGTGCGCAAGATCCGTCTGACGGGTGGCGAGCCCCTGGTGCACCCCGATATCGTGGCGCTGGTGGGCCGGCTGGCAGCCTTGCCCGGACTGCATGAACTGGCCATGACCACCAACGGTGCACGCCTGGCCGCCTTGGCTGGCCCCTTGAAAGACAGTGGCCTGAACCGGCTCAACATCAGCCTGGACAGCCTGCAAGCCGCACGTTTCAAGACCCTGACACGCACAGGCGAACTGGCCGATGTGCTCACGGGCATCCGGGCGGCGAAGGAGGCCGGCTTTCAGCGCATCAAGCTCAACAGCGTGATCTTGCGCGGCCGCAATGACGATGAAGTGGTCGACCTGGTGCGCTTTGCCCGGCAGCACGAACTGGACATCAGCTTCATCGAAGAAATGCCACTGGGCGTGATCGACGAACATGACCGCGCCGCCACCTTCATGCCCAGCGCAGACATCCTCGCCCGCATCAACGCCACCTACCCTTTGACCGCGAGCATCGAAAGCACCGGCGGCCCCGCGCGCTACCACCGCATGGCCGACAGCGCCACCCGCGTGGGCGTGATCTCGCCGCACAGCGCCAACTTTTGTGGCCAGTGCAACCGGGTGCGCGTGACAGCCAGCGGGCAGTTGATGCTCTGCCTCGGCCACGAGAACGCCATCGACCTGCGCGCCGTGCTGCGAGCCCACCCCGGTGAGCCTGCACGCCTCATGCAGACCATCCAGCAAGCCATGGCGCACAAACCGGAGCGGCACCAATTCAAGCTCGATGCCCCGCCTCAGGTCATTCGCTTCATGAACGCCACGGGCGGTTGAACATGCACGGCACAGGCCCCATGCGGGCTGACCGACACCACAGCCCGTTCGGGATGACTGCAAATCAGGATTCGGGAGCGCTCAGGCTGCCACCCGCCGCCTGATACAGGGTCACCAGGGCATTGAGGCGATTGAGCCGATTGGCCGCCAGGTTGTTCTCTGCCTGCCGACGTGTTTCCTGCGCATCCAGCCAGGTCTTGAGCGCCACGGAGCCCGCGCGGTAGCGTGCCTCGCTCAGTCGCTCCGCTTCCTGCGCCGCTTTCACAGCCAGCGCGAGCTGCGTGCCCTGGTTCTCGTACTGCAGCCTGGCAGACAAGGCGCTCTCGACATCCGCCAGGGCCTGATACCAGCTTTGACGATAACCCCGCACGGCCACTTCGTCGTCCGCCTGCGAG
>JACPOH010000011.1 GCA_016185075.1 Aquabacterium sp.
AGTCCATCGCCGAGGCCCATGGCGGGGAGATTGCCGTCCGCTCCAGCCATGGCAACACGGCCTTTGAGTTCCGCCTGCCCTGTGCGTTGAACTGAGCTTGCTCAGTGGTTTCTGAGCAGGACCGACTCGGGCAACGCAGGCATCGCTTCAGTGCTCCACCACAACCAGGGAGAGGCACCGGCCGCTCGTACAACACGCTCCTTTTCCGCTCGCTCCTTGGGCGGCATGAAGGCACTGATGACGTGCAAAGGCAGCGGCAGTGGTCCCGCGTCCAATAACAAGGCATTCGGAAATGCTGCGGCGCTCCTGGCGTCGTAGCGCAGAGGTTTGACAAAACGTCTGCCCTGATCCACCAGGGCATGCACCAGCGGCAACTCGTGCACACCTTCAATCGGAATCCAATGCTCACTGGTCAGCATCAAGCTGGCCGCATCGATCTCATAGGTGTGCTCCCTGCGTGCCCGGATCAGCGCCGCAAACACCAGACGCACCTTGTGTCCGCTGTCGGCATCGCGCGCTTCGAACAACGACGCGAACACACGCTCAATGCGCTCCCAAGTCTTGGTGCCCACCAACAAAGGGGCATCGGGCATGTGCTTGACCCAGACGCGACGGCCTAAGGTGGTGGCCTCGCAGAGCTTGAATTCACCGATGACCACGGCCAGAGGGCTTTGCCCTTCATGGGGTCGCAAGACGGCCAGCTTGTTCCGCCGACGCTGTGCTGCCTCGAATTTGCTGGCCTCGTTGAAGGCCTCGGGCACATAAAGCCGATCACTCAGCCCCACGCCTTTGACCACCACGTCCTCGGCGGCATGCATCAGGTATTTGTGCAACACCCCCTGATTGCGCTTGCCGGCCATGGCCGGGCTCCATCGGTTGAAACCCGCTCGCTCAAACAGGAAATGCATCAGGGCATGCAAGCTCATGCGCCGCCGGGGCGCCTCCACCTCGGTCACCCCTTGCGCTTCACCCCTCACCAGGCTTCGACCTGCCGTGCGCACCCATGGAAAGTCCACGCGCAACTGGATCTGCCCGGGCACCAACTCCAGAACGGCCTCACCCACCAACTCGCCCAGGCCTGATTGCTGGCACTCCGGCTCAAACGAAGGGCACGACGGGTGGGACGACAAACAGACGGTGTCGCGCCACGTACATCTCCACCCCACCCGGGATGCACAGACACCGAGGGCGCTCTGGTGTTTCGTACACGTGGGCCAGCAGCTCCTGAATGTCCGAGGCATTCGCTTCCACCACCCGCCCCTTGATGGAAAAGCGCTGAATGTCACCCTCTGCGATGTTTGGGGGCACCATGATGTTCACACCAGTTCATCAAGCAGTTGCTCAATGGTCGGCTTATGGCGTGCCAGCAGCTCGCGCACCGCACTGCGTTCGCTGATGCCCAGAATCAAGCCGACATCATCCTCATCGGCGCCACGCTCGTACAAGCGCGCAACCACCGTCCGCCGCACCGACAGCGCCGTCACATCTTTCATCCCACCATAGCGAAACAGCTTGCGGTATGTTTCCAGGATCGGTCGACACAGAAACCGGCGCTGACCGGCTTCACCGTAGGGCGTGATCTTGAAGCCCACCCCCGTGGGCGACAGGAACAAGCGGCTGAAAGGGTCCAGCCCGCGGTAGGCATCCATCTGCCCCACGCCCAACTTCTGCTCAAGACGCTCCTGCAGATAGTGCGACAGGGCATCGTCCAGGCGCGTGCTGACGAAGTACAGCGGCCTGGCCTTTTGGGTGATGGCCACCTCGGCCCGCATCTCAGAGCGTCGCCGAACACTGCCGTCTGCGTGCAAGTAGTCACGCACCTCCAGCCTGGCGATCTCCAGCGGACGAGCACCTGTGGAAAACAGAA
>JACPOH010000144.1 GCA_016185075.1 Aquabacterium sp.
CCTGGTGGAGGAGGCTGGATTCGAACCAGCGTAGGCGTAAGCCAACAGATTTACAGTCTGCCCCCTTTAGCCACTCGGGCACCCCTCCAGGGAAGCCCTAGACTTTAGCACAGCTTCTGCCACGTTTCCAAACTTTTGTGGTTTTTTTGAATGTGCCACCTCGACTGGGCGAGACCTACGCGAGCTCCTGCAGCAGGGTGTCGAGCGCGGCGCCATAGCGGGGCAGGTCATAGCGAGATGCCCATTGCTGAAGCTCCTCCGAGGCCTCCCCCGCTCCCCTCCCTTGCCGTGCAGCGCGGTGCATGAGCTGGGTCAGGGCGATGTCATCGACTGGATCAAAGCGCAGCGAGCCTGGTGGCGAGACCTCATCTAGCGAGGAGCCCGTCGCAGATGCAACGGGCGTACCGCATGCCGCCGCCTCGATCACTGGCAGCCCGAAGCCTTCCGCCAAAGATGGATACCAAAAACGCTCGGCCCGCCGATACCAGCTGCTCAACTGGGCATCGCTGAGGCCGTGAACAAAGCGAACGTGTTGCGGCACGCTCGGCACATCGCGGGGGTGGCCAACCACGACAAGTGGCGGGATCAGCTCAGGCCAGGTCTCGCGGGCCTGCTGCCACGCTCGCAGGAACCACGCGGTGTTTTTGCGTGGCACGGGCCCGCCCATTAACAACCAGTATCGCGGCGGTGTAAACACTTCCTGCTGCAAAGCTTGCCAGGCATCGAACGGCACGGCGCATGGCAACAGGCGAACGCGTTGGCGGGCCTGAGGAAACCGGTCGACCAAGGCCTGCGCGGTGTAGCTGGATGGCACCCAGATGGCATCCGCCAGATCGACCGCGTGACGGATGCTCCAGCGGTCGATCTGGCGGTAAAGCCAGGCCTTGCCCCCTGAATCGAGCCGGTCTCCTTGTGTGAACTGGAAGAGGCCGTGCAGCTGCAACACCCAGCGCGTGCGCTGACGGCGCACATCACTCAAGCCGATCGGCAAGCCCATGTTGCCGGTGGCCACATACACATCGATGGCCAATGCGCTGAGCGCATCGGGAAGGAAGTGGCGCTCGAACTGGTATCGCTGTCGAGGCCGATGCAGGTCTGCGATTTCTGCAGGGCTTTGCGGGGCGCAGGCCCAGGTGCGATGTGAGTGCGCCAGGGGGGCGTTCGTAAAAGGCACGACGTCCGTTGCCGGACGCAAACACAGGGTGTTGTAGAGCGCCAGCGCCTGGCGCCCAACCCCGGAATAGGGCGCCGCCGTCAACGGGCGAATATCCATGCCGACCCGCACGCAGAACCTTTCTGATCAACCTGCCAGATCGACTGCTGCCAGTCGATTCACAGGGACTCTCTTTGCGACCACACGGACGCCGGGCCGCTGTTGGAGACCCCACGCGCACGCGGTGCCCGGGCCATGACCCGCTGGAAATGCCCGACAAAACGCTGGCCGGTCATGGGCCAGGCGCGCTCCTGGGCCAGCGCGCTGGCGCGGTCGGCCCACTGCGACAGGATCTCGGGCTTGTTGAGCACGCCTTCAATTTGCGCCGCCAGCGCCGCGACATCCCCTTGCCGGTACGACGACCCGTTTCCATGGCTGATTTCTTCGGCAAAGGCGCGGGCATCCGAGGTGATGGCACCGCGGCCGCAGGCAATGGCCCAGGCCAGCGCCCCACTGGTGCCACGCATCTGCCCCAGCCAGGCCAGCTTGCGCGACTCGCGGTAGGGCAGCACCATCAGATGGTGGCGCTGAATGAGGTGCGGGATGTCACGCTCGTCGACATCGAGCTCCCAATCCACCTTGGGCGTGAGGCCACGCCGCTCCACGCGGGCACGCAGCTGATCCAGGTAGCTGCCTTGTGCGCCAAACGCGATATCGGGCGAGGTCCCCCCGGCGATGGTCAGGCGCAGGCGCGAAGCCAGCTCGGGCTGTTGTACCTTGACCTTGCCGACGGCGTCGATCAGGTCCTCGATCCCCTTGCCGCTGTAAATGAAGCCGAAGTAGAGCAAGCGGATCGGGTCCAGTGGCGGCAGTGGCTTGTGTGGCAGCGTCAAGGCACCGTGCGAGATGACGCTGACGCGGTCCACCGGCAGCTTCATGCGTTTGACCAGACGGCCCGCGCCGGTCTGGGTCAGGGCGACCAGGCCGTCGAGCTGGCGCGCCAGCTTGCGCTCGGCCATCAGCGTGGCCGGGTCCGACAAGAGGGCGACAGCCTGCTTGGCCGAGCGCGGGATCGCCGACATGCCATTGACCATGGACCATACGCGGTTGACCGGCTTCCAGATCAGGCGTTCCGGGTCGTGCACTGTGGCCGACAGCGCGGGCCGATTGGGCAGGCTGGCCAAGGCGCACAGGGTCAGAAACTCGCTGTGACGACCGCCGCCCAGCTCGGCGTGAACCACGTCCACGCGGCGCCAGTCGCGCTCGGCCACCCAGGCGCGTGCGGCCGCCAGGGTCTCGATCGGACGCTGCCCGGCCAGGGGCGTGAGCACATCAACCCCCGCCTGGTTGAGCGAGGCACGGAAATGGGCCGCGTAATCGGCGATCCCGGTCTGTTCAGGTGGCAAAGGCGACAACAAGGCCAGACGCATAACGCCCCTCAACGTTGCAGCCAGCGAAGCACCTTCGGGGGAAGTTCGAATCGCCGGCGGTTGACAATGACGCCGTCCACTTTTCGGAAGGCGGTGCGCAAGACACCCAGTGCATTGTCCACCACAGGAATGGTGCTGGTGCGTGCTTCCACCACCAGGACGATGAGATTGGCCTGACTGAGTCGCACAAATGCCTCACGGTTGCTGTGCAAACCCGAGGCTTCGAGCAGAACGAGCTCGGAAAAGGACGAGCCTCCCCTCGGGGGCAACCTGAATTGGCTACCGCCACGGCGAGATGGCCTGTCAAGCCAACGCCCAGTCCAGGGCCTCGCCCTTTTCCCGCCAGAACTCGCAGGCCTGGCCGAAGTGCCCATTGCCCAGGAAGGGCACCGGCCCCCGCGAGGCCGACAGGGGTGACGGGTGGTTGCTCTGCAAGATCAGGTGCCTTTCAGGGCCCTCGCCACCTCGTTGGGCCGCCTGCTCGATCAAGGGTGCCTTGCGTTGCGCGTGGGCGCCCCAGAGCATGAAGACCTTGGGGCCGGCATCAGCTGCCACGGCGGCGATCAGGGCATCGGTCAGCGCCTCCCAGCCCCAGCCCGCGTGGCTGGCGGCCTCGCCCGATTTGACGGTCAGCACCGTGTTGAGCAGCAGCACCCCGCGCTCGGCCCAGGCCTGCAGACAGCCATGCTCAGGTGGCATCAAGCCCAGATCCCGCTGGATCTCCTTGCGGATGTTGCGCAGGCTGGGCGGAATGGCCACGCCACGGCGCACCGAGAAAGCCAGGCCATGCGCCTGACCCGGCCCGTGATAAGGGTCCTGGCCGAGGATAACCACCTTGACCTGCGAGCGCGGCGTCAGCCGAAGGGCCGCCAACACGTCTTGCGGGAAGATGGCCTCACCGGCCTCGCGTGCCGCGTCCACCCTGGCGATCAGGGCGGCCCCCTGCCGGCTGGCTTGAAACGCGGCCGTGAGCGCACGCCAGTCTTCGGGCACGTCGGCCAGCAACTGCGCCAGCGGGCGGTTCAGCTGCGGGGTCGCCAGGCCATCAGGCGCCAACTCGCCCGCGGTGGATGGCGCATCAAACAGCGCCCGCTGCCCGCTCACGCGCACCACCGGCTCAAGCGAACAGGCTGGCCAGCGCCACACCTGGATCCGGTTGGCGCATGAAGGCCTCGCCCACCAGGAAGGCGTGGACATTGGCGTCACGCATGCGCTGCACATCGGCCGCACCCAGGATGCCGGATTCGGTCACCAGCAAGCGGTCCGAAGGCACGCGCGACAGCAGGCCGAGCGTGGTGTCCAGCGTGACCTCGAAGGTGCGCAGGTTGCGGTTGTTGATGCCCACCAGCGGGGTCTTGAGCTTGAGCGCGCGGTCCAGTTCGATGCCATCGTGCACCTCGACCAGCACGGCCATGCCCAGCTCCATCGCGCAAGCCTCGAGGTCGGCCATCTGCGCGTCGTCCAGGCAGGCCGCGATCAGCAAGATGCAGTCGGCGCCCATGGCACGCGCTTCATAGACCTGGTAGGCATCCACCATGAAATCCTTGCGCAGCACGGGCAGGCTGCAAGCCGCTCGGGCCTCCTGGAGGTAGCGCGCACAGCCCTGGAAGAACTGCACATCCGTCAGGACGCTCAGGCAGGCCGCGCCATGACTGGCGTAACTGGCGGCGATCTCGGCCGGCACAAAGTGCTCGCGCAGCACGCCCTTGCTGGGGCTGGCCTTCTTCACCTCGGCGATCACCCCGGCCCGGCCCGCAGCGATCTTGGCCCGCAACGCGCCAACAAAGTCACGAACATCAGCCAGATCGCGGTTGCGCGCCTCGGCTTGCGCCCGCACCTCGCTCAATGAGGCGCGCTGGAGAGCCGCGGCGATTTCTTGGTGCTTGACGGCAACGATCTTGTTGAGGATGTCGGACATGGGCGGGTCTGGGTTCGGTCAGACCGGGATTATCCGCGTTTGGCACGACCTGCGTGAAAGGCGACCGTTTGGCGCCTCTGATGGCCGGGTGGGCCTGCAATGGCACCGACTTTTGCCGATAAGCCCTGATCCCCTGTTCGGGAGTTTCCGATTTGGCCTGGGCCGTTCTTCATCGCCTTCTGATTCGCCTGCTGACCCTCACCCTGTGGAGTGGCATGGCTGCGGGCGCCTTCGCTGGCACGATCACGCTGGACGAACGCTTCAGCAGCGAGGCGATCGGACGCCACCTGAGGGTGCTGGAAGACAGCAGCGGCCGAATGAACCTGCAGGAGGTGGCCGCCACAACCCAAAGCAGCCGCTGGGAAGACCGCCACAGCGAAAACCTGAACTTCGGCTACAGCAAGTCGGCGCTCTGGCTGCATGGCGAACTGCTCAACCGTGTCACCCAGACCGAATGGCTGCTGGGCATGCGCTATCCCTTGCTGGACTTTGTCGACATCTATGTGGTGTGGCCCGATGGCCGCATCCAGCACCACGCCAGCGGTGACCGGCGCCCCTTCAACACGCGCGACATCGACGACCGCAACTTCTACTTCAAGCTGAGGCTGCAACCTGGCGAGCGCGTCCAGCTGTTTGCACGCATCGCCGGGCAAGGCTCGCTGCAAGCGCCACTGGAGATCTCCACGCCGCGGGCCTATGCACAGCAGTCACGGCAGGAACAGCTGCTGCTGGGTATCTACAGCGGTGCCCTGCTGGCCATGCTGCTCTACAACCTGCTGCTGTGCATCTCGCTGCGGGACAAGACCTACGTGCACTACGTGATCTACATCGGCACCTTCGGCATGACCCAGCTCACGCTCAGTGGCCTCGCGTTCGAGCACCTGTGGCCCAGGCACCCGGACTGGGGCAACGAGGCGGCACCGGTGTTCATGGGCCTGACAGGCTGGTCACTGGTGCTGTTCAGCCGCCAGTTCCTGAGCCTGAACCAGCACTGGCCCCGCGCCGATTTCGCCATGCGGATGCTGCAGTGGCTGTTCCTGGCGGCCGTGCCCGAAACCTATGTGCTGCCTTATGCCGTGCCCATCAAGATCGTGACGCTGGCCACCATCGTCACCCCCATCCTGCTGCTGATCATCACCGTGGCCTTGCTGCGAAAGGGGGTGCGCCAGGCCAGCTACTTCCTGGCGGCCTTCACGGTGCTGTTGCTGGGCGTGCTGCTCACGGCCCTGCACATGTTCGGCGTCGTGCAGCGCAACTTCCTGACCGAGTACAGCATGCAGATCGGCTCGATGCTGGAGTTCACGCTGCTGTCGTTTGCGCTGGCCCACCGCGTCAAGCTCGCCCGTGAAGAAAACGAGCGGCTGCAGCGCGCCCATGCCGCCGAACTGGAGGCCCGCGTGCTGGCGCGCACGCAAGAGCTCGACCAGGCCATGGCCGAGCTGACCAAGGCCAACGAGCGCCTGCACGCCCTGACCGAACAAGACGCGTTGACAGGCCTGAAGAACCGCATGTTCCTGACCGAGCGCATGCCGGAGATGTGGCGCCAGGCGCAGCGCTGGCACACGCCCATCTCGGTGCTGATGATCGACGTGGACCACTTCAAGCAGGTCAATGACCGCCATGGCCATCTGGCTGGTGACGAAGCCTTGAAACAGGTGGCCCATGTCATCGCCCACACGGTGCAGCGGCCTGGCGACCATGCGGTGCGCTATGGCGGCGAGGAGTTCCTGGTGATCCTGCCCCAGACCCACACGGTGGGTGCCGCCCACATTGCCGAGACCATCCGCCTGGGCGTGCAGTCACTGGACTTCCGCTGGGGCGATCAACAGATCCCGCTAACGGTGAGCATCGGCCTGGCCAGCGTGGTGCCCACGATCGACCTGCCGCCGCAGGCGCTGTTTGACGCGGCAGACCGCCTGCTCTATCGGGCCAAGCAGGAAGGGCGCAACCGCTGCGCCCTCATCCCCGAGGCCTTGGCCACGCTCCCGCGCAAGGCCAAGCCGGGTTCAGGCGACAAGCCGCTCAAGCCTGGGCAGCCAAGCCCTGCGTCGTCTGAATGAAGTTGAACAGGGCTTCGCCGGCCTTGCCGCTGGCAATCGCCTCACGGGCACGCTCGATGCCATCGGCCAGGGAATCGGCCACGCTGGCCGCATAAAGCGCCGCACCGGCGTTGAGCAGCACGATGTCGCGAGCCGGGCCCGGTTCGTTGTCGAACACGCGGCGCATGATGGCCACGGACATCTCGCGGTTGGGCGCCTTGAGCATGGAGCCGTCGTGCTCGGCCAGGCCGAACTGGCTGGGGTTGATGCGGTACTCGCGCACCTCGCCATCTTTCAACTCCGCCACCAGGGTGTCGCCTGCCAGCGTGATCTCGTCGAGCCCATCGCAACCATGCACCACCAGCACGTGGTCCGAGCCCAGGCGCTGCAGCACGCGGGCCATGATGCCCACCAGATCGGCATGGAACACACCCATGAGCTGATTGGGCGCACTGGCCGGGTTGGTCAGCGGCCCCAGGATGTTGAACAGGGTGCGCACCCCCAGCTCCTTGCGCACGGGCGCGGCGTGCTTCATGGCGCCATGGTGGTTGGGCGCGAACATGAAGCCGACATTGCTCGCGGCCAGGCATTGCGCCACCAGCTCGGGGCTCAGGTTGATGGCCGCCCCAAGGGCTTCGAGCGCATCGGCACTGCCCGTTGAGGACGACACGCTGCGTCCGCCATGCTTGGCCACACGGGCACCGGCAGCGGCGGCCACGAACATGGCCGTGGTCGA
>JACPOH010000145.1 GCA_016185075.1 Aquabacterium sp.
ACCCGGGTGGAACAGCAGGGGCAGGCCGGCCAGCGCGTCGATCATCTCGGCCAAGGTGCGGCGCGGGCTCAGGATCTTGCGCTCGCGGTAGGCATTGAACATCATCGTGCCCGGGTCCAGCAGGCCATAGCTCAGGCCCGACTGGTGGCTCAGCAAATGCCGGATGGTGATGGGGCCTTGTGCGGGCTCCACGTCGTCGATGGCCGTGGCGCCGGGGCGCAGCACCATGCGCTGACCCAGTTGGGGGATGTAGCGTTCGATCGGGTCGTCCAGCTGAAAGCGCCCCTCATCGAAGAGCAGCAGGGCTGCACACGAGGTGATCAGCTTGCTGCCCGAGTAGATGCGAAACAGCTGGTTGGCTTGCAGCGGGCTTTGCTGCTCCTTGTCGGCCCAGCCCGTGCAATGCAGATCCACCAGGTCCTGCCCGACCAGCACGGCCGATGACACACCAGAGAGGAGGTTGCCATCCACATAACGCTGCATGGCTGCGTGCAGGGCGCTGAAGTCATGGCCTTGCGGGGTCACCGTCAAACTGCTCATCGTGATGCCTTGGTGTGGGGGTGGGCAAATTGTGCGGGATTTGTGCGGGATATTCGCCCCAAGCCGCTGGGATAAAGTCACCGCATCGTCACGGCCCCACTTTTTGACATGCGCCCACCTTATGTGCCCCAGATGCGTCTCTTCCAGGACTGGCTGCGTGAGCAGCGTGGCCTGAGCTTCGATACCTACGATGCCTTGTGGCAGTGGTCCGTTCAGGACCAGGCCGCCTTCTGGCAAAGCATCTGGGACTACGAGGGCATGCAATCGCCCACGCCTTACGAAGCCGTGCTGGCTGACGCGCGCATGCCCGGTGCCAGGTGGTTCCCAGGGGCCAAGGTGAATTACGCGCAACGCGTGTTGCGGCATGTGGATGCCGCGCAAGCGGCCGGGGTGCCGGCCATCGTCAGTGACAACGAACTGGGGCAGGTGCGCGAGCTGAGCTGGCCCGAGTTGCGGCGGCAGGTGGCCTCGTTCGCGTTGGCGCTCAAGGGCCTGGGCGTGCAAAAGGGCGACCGTGTGGCGGCCTACCTGCCCAATGTGCCCGAGACGGTCGTGGCCTTCCTGGCCTGTGCCAGCCTGGGCGCGATCTGGAGCGTGTGTGCGCCCGACATGGGCACGCAGGCCGTGACCGACCGCTTTCAGCAGATCACGCCGCGTGTGCTGATTGCCGCCGAAGGCGTGCACTACGCAGGCAAGGGGCTGGACCGCAGCGCCGTGGTGGAGGGCTTGCGGGCCTCGCTGCCGACGGTTGAAAAACTGATCGTGCTGGAGAGCCCGCATGCTGCCCAGCCCGTGAAGGCCGACTTGCGCTTTGCACAGGCCATTGCAGCGGCACCACCGGCCTGCCCAAGCCTCTGGTGCATGGGCATGGCGGCATCCTGCTGGTGAGTGCGGCGGGCAACAAGCATGGTGACGTGGGCTGCAGCTACAAGCCCAACAGCCTGGGTGAGCGCTTCCATTGGTACAGCTCCACCGGCTGGGTGATGTGGAACAGCCAGATCAGCGGGCTGATCACGGGCGCCACCATCTGCCTGTTCGATGGCAGCCCGGGCGGCAGCAAGGAGGCCCCCGACTGGACGGTGCTGTGGCGTTTCGCCGCGCGCCACAAGGTGACTTACTTTGGTGCCGGTGCGGCGTTCTACGCGGCTTGCATGAAGGCGGGCGTGGACCTGAGCGCGTGTGGTGACCTGTCGCGCATCCGCGCCCTGGGGTCGACCGGCTCACCCTTGTCGGAAGAAACCCAGCGCTGGGGCTCGGACCAGTTCGCGCGCATCGGCACGCCCGACATCTGGTGGAGCAACATCTCCGGGGGCACCGATTTTTGCGGCGTGTTCATCGGTGGACACCGCGAGCTGCCCTTGGTGCCGGGGCGCCTGCAGTGTCGGTACCTGGGCGCATCGGTGGAGGCCTGGAACGAGCAGGGCCAGCCGGTGATCGGCGAGGTGGGCGAGCTGGTGTGCACCAGGCCGATCCCATCCATGCCCTTGTTCTTCTGGGGGGACCAGGGCAATGCGCGTTACCTGTCGAGCTACTTCGATGTGTACCCGGGCGTGTGGCGCCACGGGGACTGGCTCAAGATCGACACCGATGGCAGCTGCGTGATCTACGGCCGCAGTGACGCGACCATCAACCGCCATGGCCTGCGCATGGGCACCAGCGAAATCTACGCGGCCGTGGAGGCCTTGCCCGAGGTGCTGGATTCGATGGTGATCGATCTGGAGTACCTGGGGCGCGACAGCCGCATGATCCTGTTTGTGGTGCTGCGCGAGGGCTTCACGCTGGATGCGGCGGTGCAGGCGCGCATCAACGAGGCGATCAAGCTGGCCGTGTCGCCGCGCTTCATTCCTGATTTGACCTTGCAGGCGCCCGAGATCCCGCGCACTTTGTCAGGCAAGAAGCAGGAGGTACCGATCAAGAAGGTGTTCCTGGGGCAACCGCTGGCCAAGGTGGTGAACCCGGATGCGATGGCCAATCCGGGTTGTTTGCCTTGGTACGTGGAGCAGTTCAGGCTGACGCAGGAAGGCTGAAGCGTTGGGGCGGTCGGCACGAGGTGGACAACTCCGCTCATGCCTGAGCTGGAATCCCAGGCGCTCGCTAGGCATGAACAGTCCTCAGGACTGTTCAAGTCCGAGCTCTCTCCCCCGTGCCCGGCTGCGCCGGTCCCTCCTCCTTTACTTCGCTGCGTTGTCCACCTCGTGCCTTGTGGCAGGCCTGATGATGCGGATGGGGCGTGGTTGGTTGGCGCCACTGAGGTCACGCGCACGCAACTGCCCGCAGCCGCCATCCACATCCTGCCCCGCCGAGTGGCGCAGCTTGGTCAGGATGCCGCGGCGGTGCAGCGTGCGGGCGATCTCGGCGGCGCGTTCCCATGAGGGGCGCTTGAAGTCGAGTTCGTCCACCGTGTTGTAGGGGATCATGTTCATCAGCGCGTACTTGCCTTTGAGCAGGCGCACGATGCCGTCGATCTCTTCGGCGTTGTCATTCACGCCCTCGATCAAGGTCCACTGGTATTGGATGGGGTAGCCGGTGGCGCGGGCGTACACCTCGGCGCGCTCCACCAGTTCTTCGGGCGACATGCGAGGCGCACGCGGCAGCAACTGGGCACGCAGCTCGGCCTTGGTGGTGTGCAATGACAAGGCGAGCGCGGGCCTGACCTGCCCTGGCGTCAGGCTTTGCAGGCGGTCGAATGCGCGCGGGTCACCCACGGTGGAGAACACCAGGTTCTTGTGGCCGATGTTGCCCACGGTGCCCAGCAGCTCGATGGCTTCGAGCACGTTGTCCAGGTTGTGCGAAGGCTCGCCCATGCCCATGAACACGACCTTGCTGACCTTGCGGCGTGTGCGCGCCAGGGCCACCTGGGCCACGATCTCGGCACTGCCGACCTGGCGCAGCAGGCCTTCCTTGCCGGTCATGCAGAACACGCAGCCCACGGCGCAGCCCACTTGCGAGGACACGCACAAGCCGTCGCGCGGCAGCAGCACGCATTCCACGGTTTGCCCATCGGCCAGCTCGACGAGCAGGCGCGCAGAGCCGTCTTCACCGGGGTGCTCGGAGCGGATGCGCGCCAGCCCGTTGATGTCGGCCAGCAGGGCGGGCATGGCTTCGCGCACTTCCAGGGGCAGGAAGTCCTCGGGGCGGCGTTTGCCACCTTCTTGCGGCAGGGCCTGCGACCACAGACGCAGCACACGCTGGATGTGGACGGGTTTGGCGCCCAGCGCTTGCATACGCTGGCGGATGTCTTCAATGCGCATGGCGAAATTCAGGACGCAAGGGCAGGGCGACAGTGTAGGCGGGCGCTGGGGCGGCCTCATTCAACCTGGTTGCGCCACTCCCGCGGCGAGCAGCCGGTCCAGCGCTTGAACGCGCGGGTGAAGGCGCTGACCTCTGAGAAGCCCAGCAGGAAGGCGATCTCGCCCACCGAGTACTGTTCGCCTTCCAGGTAGCTCAGGGCCAGCTGGTGGCGCGTGTCATTGAGCACGTCGCGGTAGCAGGTCTGGGCCTCGGCCAGCCGGCGTTGCAAGGTGCGCAGCGTCATGTTCAGGCGCTGGGCGACGTCGTCCTGCAGCGGTTCGCCGCTTGGCAGCAGTTCCTTGAGCACCGTGGCCAGCTGCTCGGTCAGCTTGCGCTCACCCAGATTGGAGCTGTAGCGGTCCAGGGTGGTCTCGCTGGCCTTGACCACGTCCGTGTTGGCGTACGACAGCGGCTTGTTGAGCGTGGCCAGGTCCACCACCAGGGTGTTGTCCTCGCAACCGTAGACCGGGACGCAGCGCAGCACGCGCTCGAAGCGGGCGTGGTCCTTGGGGCGTTGGCGCTGCAGGCGGATCTCCAGCGGCATGAAGGGCTTGCCGTAGAGCATGCGCGATCCCCGCACCACCGTGAGCATGGCGTAGTCGAAGATGCTCCAGCGGGTGGCGTCGTCCACCGTGGCCAGCAGGGCCGAGTCGCCGCGGATGCTCAGGCGGCCGGCACCGGCATCCAGCTCGAAGCGGATGTCGGCCGCATCGGTCACGATGTGGGCATAGCGGGACAGGCGCAGGTACATCTGCCCCAGGTTCTCGGAGGCCATCAGGGCATACCCGAGGGCATTGAAGTTCAATGGCATGAACTCCAGGGCCACGTCCATGCCCAGCATCTCTTCGCCCAGCAGGTTGACCGCCTTTTGCCAGAAGGCCAGGCCCAGGTGGGCCGGGTAGCGCGCCATCGGGTCTGTCGCACTGGACAGGTCCAGCCCCACCTGCTGCAATAGGCTGTCGGCATCGACCCCCCGTTGCGCGACCGCATTCCGGGCAGCGATCAGCCAGCTTCGCAGGGCTGAGGCGTAGGTATCCGGCTTCTCGGTCGGCACGGCTGGGGGCATCTGGTGGTTTGTTCTGGCAAGGCCGGTCAACATGACTGGCGTAATAGGGCAAGTATTGGTGGCGGGCCTTGTGCAAGATGCCTGCCACTGTTCATCCAACCTTGGCATCTTATCCAACCCATGACCTCGCTCACACGACTCGGCCTGCGTTCTTTGAGCCGCATGGCGGCCAATCCGCAACTGGACAAGCTCAATCTGCGCAAACCGACCGAAAAGGTGCTCTATCAGGGGACCAAAGTCGGCTTCAAAACCGTGACAGCGGCCAACCGGGCGTTCAAGGCGGTCAAGAGCCTGGGCACGCCTCAGCGTCTGCCCAAGAGCGGCGCCAGCGGGGACCTGTTCGACCTGACGCCGAGCGACGACCAGGCCGCCTTGCAGGATGCGGCGCGCACCTTCGCGATGGAGCAATTGCGTCCGGCCGCCTCGGCAGCTGACGCCGCGTACGCCGCCCCCGAGGCCTTGCTGGCCCAGTGCGCCGAGCTGGGCTTCACCGCCCTGGGCATCCCCGAGTCACTGGGGGGCATGGGGTCTGAACGCTCGGCCATCACCAATGCCTTGATCGCCGAAGCGATGGCCGAAGGCGACATGGGTCTGGCCTTCGCGGCTCTGGCGCCGTCCGCTGTGAGCACGGGGCTGGTGCTGTGGGGCGACGCGGATCAGCAATCGCGCTACCTGGCCGATTTCGCGGGCGAGAAGCCACCCGCCGCGGCACTGGCCGTGCAGGAGCCCGTGGCCTTGTTTGACCCTTATGTGCTGCAGACCCGCGCCATGCGCGTGGGCAACGGCTTTGTGCTGCACGGCGTCAAGGCCATGGTGCCACTGGCGAAGACGGCCGAGCTGTTCATCGTGGCGGCCAACCTGGAAGGCGCTGGGCCGGCACTGTTCCTGGTTGAGTCGTCCAGCAAGGGCTTGTCCATTGAAGAAGACCGCAGCATGGGCTTGCGTGCGTCGGGCTGTGCGCGCCTGCGCCTGGAGTCGGTGTCCGTGCCGGCCAACAACCTGCTGGGTGAAGCCAGGCCGGCCGTGTACAACGAATGCATCCAGTTGGGCCGCCTGGCCTGGTGCGGGATGGCCGTGGGTACCGCCAAGGCCGTGCTGGACTACCTGATCCCTTATGTGAACGAGCGCGAAGCCTTTGGCGAGCCCATCAGCCACCGACAATCCGTGGCATTTGCGATCTCGAACATGGCCATCGAACTGGGCGGCATGCGACTGCTGACCTGGCGCGCCGCCAGTCTGGTCGACGCCGATCTGCCCTCGGACGAGGCCGTGACGCTGGCGCGCCGCCTGTGCGCCGACAAGGGCATGCAGATCGGCAACGATGGCGTGCAACTGTTGGGCGGGCATGGCTTCGTGAAGGAGCACCCGGTGGAGCGTTGGTACCGTGATTTGCGCGCGGTGGGTGTGATGGAAGGCGGCCTTCTTTTGTAACCCCGTGGTTGAGCCCACCCCCTATCGCCTTCGGCGGCCCCCTCCCGGGGGCAACACCAGCAGCCCGGCGAAGCCGGTTCTGCGGTGTTCGCTGGGTCGTTGACGTGGCATGCACAGAGTCTGCGCATTAAAGGTTCTTTATGATCAATCTGGATATTCCCCGCAAGTTCAAGCCCCTGGTGCGCCAGGCCCATGAAACCGCTGCCGAAGTGCTGCGCCCGATTTCACGCAAGTACGACCAGGCCGAGCACGAGCGGCCGGTCGAGCTGGACATGCTGGCCGCCGTGATCGACGTCATGAACGAAGGCAACAGCGAGGTGGGTGGCACGGGCGCCACCGGTGTGCGCCGTGACGCGAACGACAAGTCGCAGGGCAACCGCAACGGCACCAACTTGTCGACGGCCTTGTCGGTCATCGAGATGTGCTGGGGCGATGTGGGCATGGTGCTGTCCATGCCTCGCCAGGGCCTCGGCAACGCGGCCATCGCGTCAGTCGCCAATGACGACCAGCTCAAGCGTTTCAAAGGCCGTTGGGCCGCGATGGCCATCACCGAGCCGGGTTGCGGTTCGGATTCGGCGGCGATCCGCACCACGGCGCGCCTGGATGGCGACCACTATGTGCTCAATGGCGAGAAGATCTACGTGACCTCGGGTGACCGGGCGGATCTGGTGGTGGTGTGGGCCACGCTGGACAAGAGCCTGGGCCGTGCCGCCATCAAATCGTTCGTGGTGGAGAAGGGCACGCCGGGCTTCGAGCTGGTGCGCCTGGAACACAAGCTGGGCATCCGCGCCTCCGACACGGCCGCCTTCCTGCTCAAGGACTGCCGCGTGCCCAAGGAGAACCTGCTGGGTGACCCGGCGGTCAACCCCGAGAAGAGTTTTGCCGGGGTCATGCAGACCTTCGACAACACGCGTCCGCTGGTGGCCGCCATGGCGGTGGGGCTGACGCGTGCGTGCCTCGAAGAGATGGCGCACATTCTCGAGAGCTGTGGCATGGCGGTGGATTACTGCAAGCCCGCTCATCGGCAACCGGCGGCCGTGTCCGAGTTCATGCGCATGCAGGCCGACTATGAAGCCGCCCGCCTGCTGACCATGCAGGCTGCCTGGATGGCCGACAACGCTCGCCCCAATTCGCTGGAGGCCTCGCTGGCCAAGGCCAAGGCCGGGCGCACCTGCGTGGACGTGGCGCTCAAGTGCGTGGAACTGGCCGGCAGCATCGGTTACACCGAAACCGCCTTGCTCGAAAAATGGTCGCGGGATGCCAAGATCCTCGACATCTTTGAAGGCACCCAGCAGATCCAGTTGCTGATCATTGCGCGGCGGCTGTTGGGCAAGAGTTCGGCGGAGTTGAAGTAAGGCCATCTTGCTCATTTTCTGCTGAGTGTTTGTTAGCTGGCTGTATCGTTTTGGCGGTGCAGCGCGGGGCGCGGCTGAGGTGGCCTGCGTCCGGGCTTCATGGTTGGTGGCCCCGCTTTGCAAGCGGGGCTCCCCTGCGCGCCTCACGACAAAGCGCCCATCATCTGGCGCGCCACCACCAAAGCCCCCCCAAAAAACCAAGCCCACTTAGAATGGCGCCCCTTGCCGCGCCTTTCTCGCTCTCGCTTGCTGGCGCCCTGCATCCCGACTGAAAAGCAGTACCCGCCCCGCGCCTCATGAACATCCAAGTCCTGGAAGAACTGCGTGCCTACATTGACCCGCTGACCCCTGAAGAACACGACGCGCTGGAGCGCAGCATCCTGGCCGAGGGTTGCCGCGATGCCTTGGTCCTGTGGGGCGACGTGCTGGTGGATGGCCACAACCGCTATGGCATCTGCCAGAAGCACGGGATCCCCTTCAACACCATCCAGAACCCCACGTTCAAGTCCATGGATGACGTGCACCTGTGGATGATCGACCAGCATCTGGGCCGCCGTAGCGTGTCGGACTTCCAGCGGGGCGTGCTGGCCCTGCGGAAGAAGGACATCCTGGCGTCCCGCGTGCAGTCTTCGGCCCAGCCCCAGCCCGAGCCCGCGTCGGCCAGTCCGGTCGACCCGTCCCAGGCCGCTGCACCCATCCCGGTCAAGCCTGCCGAGCCGCTCAACAGCCGCGAAGCCATCGCCAAGGCCGCGCGCATCAGCGCCACCACGGTCAGCCAGATCGAGAAGATCCAGAAGACGGCCGCGCCCGAGTTGGTCGCTGCCGTCAAGGCCGGCGAGATCTCGATCAACGCCGCGGCCATCGTGGCCTCCTTGCCCGTGGAGGAGCAGGTCGCCGCGGCCGCAGGCGGCAAGAAGGAGTTGCGCCAGGCTGCCAAGCAAGTGCGCGAAGCCAAGGCCCAGGCACGTGCCGCCGCCGTGGCCAGCCTGTCTGAGGCGGGTGCGCAGGCAGAAGGGTCGACCCTGTCCAGGCCTTTGCTGGCCAACCAGCAAGTGGATGAGACGGATCAGCAGTTCATTGCCCGACTGCAACGCATCTTGCAGGACCTGCAGGCAGAGAACGAGCAGCTCAAGGCCCGTTTGGCAGAGATGAAGGCCGGCGCTTTGGCGTGACGTTTGTCACGCTGGGGGCATCGTTCGCCGAGGCGTTCAAGGATGGCGTGGGGGCGCCGATATCCTGTTGAATGAACTTGTGCGGTCGTTTCAGCCATGCTCCCAGCTCCCATACCCGAAGACGATGAGCGGCGCCTGGACGCATTGAGGCGCTACTGCGTCCTGGACACACAGGCTGAGCCGGCTTTTGACCACCTCGCCCTGGTGGCCCAGCACCTGATGAAGGTGCCCACGGTGCTGGTGTCGCTGGTGGACGCCGACCGTCAGTGGTTCAAGGCCCGCTTGGGGCTCGATGCCACGGAAACGCCCAGAGACATCTCGTTTTGTGGGCACGCTGTTTATGTGCGCGACATGCTGGTCGTGCCGGATGCCACACAGGACGAGCGGTTTGCAGACAACCCCTTGGTCACCGGTGAGCTGGGCCTGCGCTTTTATGCAGGCGCCCCCTTGATCACGTCTGACGGACAGGCGCTGGGGACCCTGTGCGCCATCGACTATGAGCCGCGCAGCATGCCCACGGAGGCGGACTTGACGGCTTTGCGGCACCTGGCCGACGCGGTGGTGGCTGCGCTGGAGTTGCGTCGCCATGGGCTGTTGCAGGAGCGGCAGCTCAGCCAGACGAGGGCGCTGTCACGGCTGGCGGCATCGGTGAACCGCGCGCCTGATGTGAACGCGGCCTTGGCTTGTCTTGGGGACTGGTGCGAGGCGTGGTCGATGGACGCGGGTCAGGCCTATTTCGCACTGGATGGGCCATCCGATCAGAGCGAGTTGAGCCGTATCTGGGAAGTGGCCGCAGGGCCCGGCCTGGTGCTGGCGCCCGATGGCAAGGCAGCGGAGCGGACCGAACTGCCGGACGAAGCCTTCCAGACGGCACTGGCCACGCGTGAACCGGTGTTGATCGAGGACCTTGCTGGCGTGCCTGGCGCGCGCATGCAGGCAGCCCGTGACGCCGGCGTGCGGTCGGTTCTGCTGTTGCCCGTGAGCGCGGCGCAAAGGGTGCTGTGCCTCATCGAGTGCCATTTACGGGCACCCGTCGATGATGCCGTCGATCTTCGTGCGGCGGCCGCCTATGTGAGCCTCCAGCTGAACCTGCTGGCAGAGCGTGGTCGTCTGGAGCGTGCCAAGGATGACTTCGTGACCACCGTGAGCCATGAACTGCGTACGCCCTTGACCTCGATCGTCGGCGCGCTGGAGTTGCTCAAGGACGGCCGAGGTGGTGTCTTGCCGCCCAAGGCGACCAACATGGTCCACATTGCACAACGCAATGGCGAGCGACTGGCCAGGCTGGTCAACGACATCCTCGACTTGGGCAAACTGGAGGCGCGTCGCATGCTGCTGCAGACCAGCGTGCAGCCCCTGGCGCCCTTGATTGAGCGAGTGGTTGCGGAAAACACCGCGTTTGCCGAGGGGCTGCATGTGAGCCTGGCGTTCAAGACGGCGCATCCTCAGGCCTGCGCCAATGTGGACGAGGACAAGTTCATCCAGGTGGTGACCAACCTGCTGTCCAACGCGGTGAAGTTCTCTCCTGCCGGTGGGGTGGTGAACCTCGGCCTGGCCCCGCATGATGGGGGCTGGCGACTCAGCGTGTCGGACCAGGGGCCGGGCATTCCATTGGCTTTTCAGGGGCGGGTGTTCGAGAAGTTCGCCCAGGCCAGCGACGGGGCCTCGTCCAACGTCAACAAGCGTGAGGGCAGCGGCCTCGGGCTGGCCATTGTTCAGCACATCGTGCGCTTGCACGGTGCGCGCGTGAGTTTCGAGTCGGTCGAGGGCCAGGGCACGACGTTCCACGTCGACTTTCCCCCAGGCCAAGGTGGCGAGCGTGGTGTGGGGTGAGCCCGTGCGCGGTCGATGGCCTGTCTTGATCGGTGCGAATGTGGCGCAATTCGGACGCGTGCGCGGGCTCGTCCGAAAATATCAAGAGAAATCACGTTCTGTGGCTAGGCGGGCGTGGCCGGCTTGGCTATCTTTGTGTTCATCCTGTCTTGGGGAGTGCACGCCATGTCCCAGTCTTCCTGGTGGTCTCGTCTGCTGGCAGCCAGCTCGCTGACAGGTGCCCTGGCTGCCTTGAATACGGGGCGGGCTTCGCTGGACGTGGCGGTACCCGGCATCACGCCAGCGGCGCGCGCCTTCACACGCTTTCTCAAGCGCTTCCGCGAGCTGGTCCTGACGGCGCGCAGTGGCAGCATCCAGACGGCCATCAACGTCGCCCACCTCAAGAAGGAGGTCGATTCCAGCGCCGTGAAGGTGGAGCAGCAGCGCCATGATGCCGAGGCCCTGGCAGCCTCCGCCGCGAGGGTCATCGAGCTGTCCGCCAGCGTCGAATCCGGTGCCGTGGGGGTGGCCGACACGGCCAGCCGCAACCTGTCCTCGGCGGTGGCGTCGATGGACGAACTGGAGCGTGTCAAGGCGCGCATGCTGACCATCGAGCAATCCGTCGTGCCTTCACCCAGACCGTCAACATGCTGGCCGAGCGCGCCAAGGCCATTGGCGAGATCGGCGGCATCATCCAGAAGATCGCGATGCAGACCAACTTGCTGGCCCTCAATGCGGCCATCGAGGCGGCACGTGCGGGCGAGGCCGGCAAGGGCTTTTCCGTGGTGGCCAAGGAGGTGCGCACGCTGGCCGAGCAGGTGAACGCCGAGACCAAGGAAATCAGCAACCGCAGCGATGAAATGATCCGGCTGGTGGACTCCACGGCAGAAGGCACGGCCCAGATCCAGCGCGGGGTGGTCGAGTCGGTCGGCGAGATCGCGGCCACGGTCAGCCGGTTCGAGTCCTTTGTGGCCGACTTCCGTCAGATGACCGAGACGGTCGAAGCCATCGGGTCCTCGGTGCAGGAGCTGGCTGGCGTCAACCAGCACCTTGCCGGGCTGCGTCTACGCCCTCGCCGTGGACAACAAAGGCTATGCGCCAGCCCACAACAGCAAGTTCTCGCAGCGGCCCACCGGCGTGTATGAAACCGACCTGGTCCATTGCCGATCCAAACGCATCTTCGATGACCCCGTGGGGCAGAAGCTCGCCCGTAACACCAAGCCTTTTCTGTTCCAGAGCTACCTGCGCGATACCGGCGAGGTGATCAATGACCTGTCCATGCCCATCTACCTCCATGGGCGGCACTGGGGGGCGGTGCGCGTGGGCTTCGACTCGTCGCAGCTGACCTGAGCGCGTGTGAGCACTCAAGTTGCAGGCAGGCGTGGCCGATACGTCGGTATCGTCTTCCTCGCTTGCCCATGTTGCGCTGTTTTCGACGTCCTTTCAGCCCAGGCCTGATCCCGTACTGCGCCAGCGCAGCCGTGAGGGCCGCGTGATGCGCCGGGTGGTCGGCTGGTGCCGCCGCGGGCTGGCTACCTTGCTGCCTGCTCGCCGGGACTGGCCGCCCGAGGTGCGTCGCGCGCATGAACTCATCGCCGCCATCGACAAGGGCGGCTTGCCGCTCAACCCGGCCATCGTCAACCAGATCGGGCGCTCGCTCGGCCTGGAGGTGTCGAGCAAGGCCTGCATCGAGGACACGGTCGAGCGTATCCGCCAGGCCCTGCGCCGCGTGTAGCACCCGAGGGACGCCCCTGCCTTATCGGGCAGGGTGCAGCGGCTAGGATCAAGGCTTCGTCGGCCACCGACAGCCTTGCTCTGCATCATGCCCACCTCTGTTGCCCAACCCGTCTTGCTGATCGCCAACCGAGGCGAGATCGCCATCCGCATTGCCCGAGCCGCGGGCGAGCTGGGCTGGCGCACCGTGGGCCTGGTGGCGCAAGACGAGCCGGACGCGCCACACGCCTGCCACGTGGACGCGGTGCAGGTGCTGCCTGGCAAGGGTGTGTCCGCCTACCTGCACATCGCGCACGTCGTTGAAGCGGCGCTGGCTCAAGGCTGTACCCACGTGCACCCCGGCTACGGCCTGCTCAGCGAGAACGCCGACTTCGCCCGTGCCTGTGCGGCGGCTGGCCTCACCTTTGTGGGCCCCGCGCCCGAGGTGCTCGACCTGCTGGGCGACAAGGCCCAGGCCCGAGCACTGGCGCGTCGCTGCCACGTGCCGGTGACCGAGGGCATCGACAGTGCCGTCACGCTGGCGCAAGCCCAGGCCTTCTTTGCGCAACTGGCCGAACAGACAGCGCAACCCGCCATGATGATCAAGGCGCTCGCCGGTGGGGGCGGCCGCGGCATGCGCATCGTCGAGCAGGCCGATGACATCGCGCCCAGCTTCGAGCGTTGCCAATCCGAAGCGCTGGCCGCTTTTGGCCGGGGCGAGCTGTATGTCGAGCAGCTGGTGCGCCGTGCCCGCCACATCGAGGTGCAGGTACTGGGCGATGGCACGGGTGCCGTCAGCCACGCCTGGGAGCGCGACTGCACCGTGCAACGCAAGCACCAGAAGCTGGTGGAGATCGCGCCCGCGCCGGGCCTGGACCCGGCCTTGCGCCAGCACCTGCTGGATGCCGCGGTGACCATGGCCCAGGCCGTCAAGCTCCGCGGCCTGTGCACCTTCGAGTTTCTGCTGGACCTGGATCACCCGGGTTCCAGCACCTATTACTTCATGGAGGCCAACCCGCGCCTGCAGGTCGAGCACACCGTGACCGAGGCCATCACCGGTCTGGATCTGGTGCAGGCCCAACTGCAACTGTCGCAAGCCCAGACCCTGGCTGACTTGCAACTGCAGCAGTCTGACATCGCCCGGCCACGCGGCAGCGCCATTCAGGTTCGCGTGAACGTGGAGCGCATGGGCCCGGATGGCCGTGCGCTGCCCGCAGGCGGCACCATCCGCGCTTACGAGCCGCCCGCCGGCCCTGGCATCCGGGTCGATGGCCATGGCCATGCCGGCATGCAGCCCCACCCGGGCTTTGATACTTTGCTGGCCAAGGTCATCGTGCACCACCCGCAAGGGTTCGATGCGGCCTTGCAACGTACACGCCGCGCCTTGGCCGAGTTCAGGCTTGATGGGGTCGATCACAACATTGCCTTTGTGCAAGCCCTGCTGGCCCATGAAGACATGGCCGCTTACCGCATCAGCACACGCTGGCTGCAACTGCACGTGGCCGCCTTGCTGCAAGCTGCTGTACAGCAGCCCCGCCCGCGCGAGCTGCAGCACGCCTGGCACCCGGACCATGTGGCCGCAGCCCCCGGTGGCCAGGCGGTGCCCGACGGCTGCGTGGCCGTGAACGCCAGCGTGCCCGGTTCACTGGTGACCCTGCTGGTGCACCCTGGCGACATCGTGCGTGCTGGCCAGCGCCTGGCCGTGATCGAGGCCATGAAGATGGAGTTCGAGATCATGGCGCCGCAAGGTGGCCGCGTGGAGGCCGTGCTGGCCGAGGTCGGCACCGTGGTCAACGAAGGCCAGGCCTTGCTGGCGCTCGACCCTTCTGCCGACGATGGGCAGGCGCATGCTGCCCAAGACGAGGCCCTGGACCCCGACCACATCCGCCCCGATCTGGCCGAGGTCATCGAGCGCCATGCCGTCACGCTGGACGAGCGCCGGCCCGAGGCCGTGGCGAAACGCCATGCCAAGGGCCACCGCACTGCACGCGAGAACGTGAGTGACTTCCTCGATGAGGGCAGCTTCATCGAGTACGGTGCACTGGCCCTGGCCTCGCAACGCATCCGCCACAAGGAGGCTGAACTCATCCAGCGCAGCCCCGCCGACGGCCTGATCGCCGGCCTGGGCACCGTCAACGCCGCGTTGTTCGGCGAACAGGCCGCACGCTGCATGGTGCTGGCCTATGACTACACCGTGTTCGCCGGCACGCAGGGCATCATCAACCACAAGAAGACCGACCGCATGCTGCACCTGGCCTTGCAGCGCCAGTTGCCGCTGATCCTGTGGGCCGAAGGCGGTGGCGGCCGCCCCAATGACGAGTATCCCGGTGTCAGCCTGCTGGACAACATGACCTTCCTGGGCCTGGCGCGCCTGAGCGGGCAGGCGCCCACCATCGCCATCGTCAACGGCCGCTGCTTTGCAGGCAACGCCTCGCTGGCCGGTTGCTGTGACGTCATCATCGCCACGCGCGACACCACCATCGGCATGGCCGGCCCCGCCATGATCGAAGGTGGTGGCCTGGGCAAGTTCGAGCCCGAAGAGGTCGGGCCCGTCAGCATGCAGGCGCCCAATGGCGTCATTGACATCGTGGTGGACAACGAGCAGGACGCCATCCAGGTGGCCCAGCAGTACATCGGCTACTTCCAGGGGCGAACCAGCGATTGGCAATGTGCCGACCAGCGCACGCTGCGCCATGTTGTGCCTGAGAAGCGCACCCGCGTGTACGACGTGCGCGAGGTCATCCACACCGTGTGCGACACCGCTTCGGTGCTGGAGTTGCGCCGTGACTTCGCGCCCGGCATGATCACCGCGCTGGCCCGCATCGAAGGCCGCCCTGTGGGCCTGATCGCCAACGACCCGCGCCACCTGGGTGGCGCCATCGACGCGCCGGGCGCCGACAAGGCCGCGCGCTTCATGCAGTTGTGCGACGCGTATGACATCCCTTTGATTGCCTTGTGCGACACGCCCGGCTTCATGGTCGGGCCCGATGCCGAGAAGACCGCCACCGTGCGCCACTTCTCTCGCATGTTCCTGGCCGCCGCCAGCCTCACCGTGCCTTACTTCACCGTGGTGCTGCGCAAGGGCTATGGCCTGGGCGCGCAGGCCATGACGGCCGGCAGCCTGCTGGCACCGGACTTCACCGTGGCCTGGCCCACCGGCGAGTTCGGGCCCATGGGTTTCGAGGGGGCGGTGCGCCTGGGCTTCAGCAAACAGCTCGATGCGATCGAAGACCCGGTGCAGCGCCAGCAACTGTTTGATGGCCTGGTGGCGGCGGCTTACCAGAAGGGCAAGGCGCTCAACATGGCCGCCCACCTGGAGCTCGATGACGTCATCGACCCGGCCGACACGCGTCGCTGGCTGGTGCGCGGCCTGGCCGCCATGCCCGAGCCGGCGCCAAGGAGGGGCCGAAAGCGACCGTTTGTGGATGCGTGGTAAAGCGCCTCAGTTAATCCGCTACCATGCTGCCCCAGTTCACATGGAGTCCGCATGAGCAGCAGCAAGCCCAACCAACTCAGCCGCACCGTCGCCACATTGCGGGGGCTGCCCCTGATTGGCCCGTGGTTGCTCAGTTTCGCCCTGGGTCGCGTGGTGCCTCTGGTGGGCACTGGGGGGCTGCGCTTCGAAGAGCTGAGCAGCTCGCGCGTGGTCGTGAGCATCCGCAACCGCCGCAAGGTGCAGAACCACATCAAGGGGGTGCATGCTGCGGCCATGGCCTTGCTGGCGGAAACCGCCACGGGCTTTTGCGTGGGCATGAATGTGCCTGACGACAAGCTGCCCCTGATCAAGACCTTGAAGGTGGATTACCTCAAGCGCTCGGTTGGTGACATGAAGGCCGTGGCCCAGTTGCGCCCCGAGCAGATCCAGCAGATTCGCACCCTGGACAAGGGTGAGGTCACCGTGCCGGTGATCATCACCGACGAATCGGGCCAGGAGCCCATCCAGTGCGAGATGGTCTGGGCCTGGGTGCCCAAGAAGCGCGATTGAGTGCGCAGCCGGGCTGGCGCTGGCTCAGTCCTCTTCGTGTGACACTGCTGGCGTCTCACCCCGCTCGTAGACCACATTGGCGCGGCCCACCAGCAGCGGGTCGGGCTGGGGCACATTGGCCAGGTCCTTGCTGGTGTAAGGCAGCTTGTAGAGCAGGTAGCGCATGGCATTGAGCCGCGCGCGCTTCTTGCAGTCGCTCTTGATGACAGTCCACGGGGCATCGGCCGTGTCGGTGTGGAAGAACATGGCTTCCTTGGCGCGCGTGTAGTTGTCCCACTTGTCCAGCGAGGCGAGGTCCACCGGCGACAGCTTCCACTGCTTGAGCGGGTGCGTCTCGCGCTCCTTGAAGCGGCGGCGCTGTTCCTTGCGGCTCACAGAGAACCAGAACTTGATCAGGTGCACGCCGGAGCGAACCAGGTTGCGTTCGAACTCGGGCGCCTGGCGCATGAACTCGCGGTATTCCTCGGGTGTGCAAAAGCCCATCACGTGCTCGACGCCGGCGCGGTTGTACCAACTGCGGTCAAACAGCACGATCTCGCCGGCCGTGGGCAGGTGCTGCACATAGCGCTGGAAGTACCACTGGCCGCGTTCCACGTCGCTGGGTTTTTCCAGGGCGACCACGCGGGCGCCGCGCGGGTTGAGGTGCTCCATCATGCGCTTGATGGTGCCGCCTTTGCCGGCCGCATCGCGCCCCTCGAACAGGATCACCACCTTCTGGCCCGTGGCCTTCACCCAGGCCTGCAGCTTGAGCAGCTCGACCTGCAGGCGGTACTTCTGCTTCTCATAGCTCTTGCGGGCCATGAGGTTGGCATACGGGTAGGTGGTCGCGTCGCGCCAATGCGGGGCCAGTTCCTCGTCCGGGTTCAGCTTGGGGGCGGCATCGTTGAGTTTGCCCTGCAAGGCGGCTCGCAGCAGGGCCGCGTCATCGGGTGCGGCGCCTTTGAGCACGGCTTCCAGTGCGTGCGCCAGATCATGGGGCGGCGTCTGGCGCACGATGTCGTGCAAGGCGGCGAGCTTGGCTTGCTGCGCGGCCTCCGTGGCCTGTTCACTCACGATGGTTTCGATCCGGCGCCGGCTGGTCGAGGCGATCACATCGCCTGCGGTGGCACGACGCGGCTTGCTGTTCGGGCGCGTGGGTGCTTGCTTTGTGGCGGCGCGGACGGACCGAGGGGCTTGCTGTTTTTGTGCCATGGCGCGAGGAGCAAAAGTGGTTCAGGTGAGAGGCATGGGCGCTTCTCGCTCCTATCGTGCGCTTTTGCGCGGCTCGCCATGTGCCGTCTAGGCACGGTTTTCCTGGCCAAATGTCCGCTTTAGCGGTCGCCGCCTGTGCCGTTGGCAGGCGGGGTTGCGTGCCGCAGAATGGTCTGCACGAGCGCGCTCAGATCAATCGGTTTGACCACCAGGTCCACCATGCCCGCAGCACGGCACTTGGCGTGCTCTTCGGCCATGGCATGGGCTGTCTGCCCGATCACGGGCAGGCCAGGCGCCAAGGTCAGGATGCGGCACGTGGCCTCATAGCCGTCCATGCCGGGCATCTGGATGTCCATCAGCACGGTTGTCTTCGGCAACCAGCACGCGCAGGCCGGCCAGCCTCGGCGGCCTTGGGGCCTGATTCGCCTCTGGCTGGGTGACGTCATCCGACGTGGCCGTGGCGTCGCCCTGGGGCGCGAGCGCCGGCTCGCAGTCCAGAAAGGGCAGCACCACCTCGAAGGTCGAACCCTGGCCGGGCGCGCTGCGCACGTGAATGCTGCCCTCCAGCATCTCGACCAGGCGTTTGGTGATGCTCAGGCCCAGGCCGGTGCCGCCATACTGGCGTGTGGTCGAGCCATCGGCCTGTTCGAACGGGAGGAAGAGGCCTTCCAGCTGGGCCGGTGTCATGCCGATGCCGCTGTCAGCCACGCTGAGCACCAGGCGATCGTCTTGCAGCCTGGCGCTCAGGCTCACGGTGCCCTGGGCTGTGAACTTGATGGCGTTGGACAGCAAGTTGAGCAGGATCTGCTCCAGGCGCAAGGCATCGCTCAGACAAGACCTTGGCAAGGCCGGGCTGATGTCGACAGAGAGGCTCAGGCCTTTCTCGCCGGCTCTCTCCTGCATCAGCTGGCAGGCTCTTCTCAGCAGTTGATGCAGGTCGACCGGTTGGTACTCGATGCGCAGCTTGCCTGCCTCGATCTTGGAGAAGTCCAGGATGTCGTTGATCACGCCCAGCAGCAGCCGCCCCGAGTTCATGATTTGCTCGAACACCTGTCTGGCAGAGCCGGTGTGATCCCGATAGCCGATTTGAGCCAGCCCAAGTACGCCATTGAGCGGGGTGCGGATTTCGTGGCTCATGTTGGCAAGAAACTCGGATTTGATCCGGGCGTGGTGCTCCGCTTCCTTGCGGGCCAGCTCCAGTTCGGCTGTGCGTTCTTGAACGGTGTGTTCCAGCATTTCCTGGTGGGCCTGCAAGGCGGCGCGCGCCTGCTGCACCTCGCTGATGTCCTGAATCGCGCCTTCGATGCGCACCACACGGCCATCCTCCCAGATGGGTTCACCCAGCGTACGGACCCATTTGCGCACGCCTTTGGCGCTGGTCAGCTGCAACTCCAGCGCATAGGGCTGGCCAAGTTCGACGGCCTTTTGTATCGCTTGCGTGAGCTGCGCCAGCTGCTCGCCCTGAAAATAGCGCAAGCCATCGCTGAAGGTGAGTGACTCGGGCCGGGTCGGGTCCAGATCGAGGATGCGTGCGGCGCCATCCGTGCGCGTGCCGCGCTGGGTGTCAATGTCGATGCGCCAGCCACCCACTTTGGCCAGGGTGCTCATGCGGTCCAGCAGCAACTGCTTCTCGTGCAGCGCCTGCTCGGCCTGGTGTCGCTCGCTCACATCCAGCGCCAGGCCAATGACCACAGGGCCGGCGTTCGTGTTCAGCCCGCGGCCATGCACCTCCAGGTCGATGGTCGTGCCATCGCGGCGCAGCGCCTTGAACCCGTAGCGTACCTCCTTGCCCGGGTTGACAAACCGCGCGTTCAGTTGCTCGGTGACCCTGGCCCGGTCCTGTGGTGACACCAATGCGCTGACGGTCACCTTGTCGATGATCTCGTCAGGACGCTCATACCCAAACATGCGGGCGAACGCCGGGTTGACGTACCCGAAGCGGTCACCCTGGATGATGTAGATGCCGGCCAGCGTCTGTTCCACCAAGGCCTCGAACTTGCTGTTGCCGGCTCGGTATTCGGCCTTGCGCAGCCAGGCCATGACCAGACTCAGCAGGGTGCTGAGTGCAAAAAACAGCCCGACGCCAATGAGGGAGGTCGGCTTGTCCGGGACCCAGGACATCATCGGGGGTACGAATGCGTACCACCCGATCAGGGTCGACAAGATGGCGGCCAACAGGCCCGACAACCAGCCGCCCAGCCAGGCGGAGGTGACGACGGCGGGGTAAAGCAGCAACCAGGCGAATGGATCGATTGCAGGCCACAGCGCCCACTCAATGGCCGCAGCCAGCACAGGCGGCAAGATGCCCCACAACAGCTGCATGATGGCGGGTTCATGCGGCTCCTCGTCGATCAGGCGCACGCGTTCTTCAGTGGGGACGTTCTGGAGCGTGAACCACAGCATGACCGCTGTCAGGGCAATGAACAGCAAGCCTTTGAGCATGGAGTAGCGCGCCAGGGTGCGGGGATCGCTCAAGGTTTCCAGCACCCGGTCTGACAGCAAGATCCAGGTGCTCGCGAACACGGCATATCCCACGGTGGCCCGCAGGCTGAACAGCTGGCGTCGTGTGACCGGCATCAATGCGCTCCTTCCCTGTGGCCAGGGGGTCGCATGATTATGGCGTTCTCACCTCAGCGCCAGGTGAGGGAACAACCGGGTGTCGGTTTTGGCCTACGCGCGCGCCGTCACCGCCTTGCCACTCTTGAGCCCGAGCTTGGTCATCAAGGCCTTGTCCGCGTCGAACTCGGGGTTGCCGGTGGTAAGCAGCTTGTCGCCATAGAAGATGGAGTTGGCACCGGCCAGGAAGCACAGGGCCTGCACGGCTTCGCTCATCTGCTGGCGGCCGGCCGACAGGCGCACGCGGGCGCGGGGCATGGTGATGCGGGCCACGGCGATGGTGCGCACGAACTCCAGCGGGTCCAGCTGGGGCGTGTCGGCCAGCGGCGTGCCGGGCACGCGCACCAGGTCATTGATGGGCACGGACTCGGGGTAGGTGGGCAGGTTGGCCAGTTGGGCGATCAGGCCGGCGCGGCCTTCACGCGTTTCGCCCATGCCCACGATGCCGCCGCTGCAGACCTTGATGTTGGCGTCACGCACATGGCTGAGCGTGTCCAGGCGGTCCTGCATGTCGCGCGTGGTGATGATGTCGCCGTAGAGCTCGGGGGCCGTGTCCAGGTTGTGGTTGTAGTAGTCCAGGCCGGCGTTCTTCAGGGACTTGGCTTGCGAGTCGGTCAGCATGCCCAGGGTGCAGCAGGCTTCCAGGCCTTCTTGCTTGATCACGCCAATCAGCTCGGCCACCTTCTCGATGTCGCGGTCCTTGGGGGCGCGCCAGGCGGCACCCATGCAGAAGCGGCTGGCGCCGGCATCGCGTGCGGCAATCACGGCCTCGCGCACCTGCTCCGGCGACATCAGCTTGCTCGCTTCCACGCCCGTGTCGTAGGACTGGGATTGCGGGCAGTAGCCGCAATCTTCGGGGCAGCCCCCGGTCTTGACCGACAGCAGCGTGGCGTGTTCGATCTCGTTGGCATCCCAGTGCTGGCGGTGCACCTGCTGGGCCTGCCACAGCAGGTCATTGAAGGGCAGGTTGAACAGCTCCAGCACCTTGGGGCGCGGCCAGCGGCCATTCAGAAACTCGGGGTCGGTGCAGTCGCCGCCGCAGCCGTGGCTGTTGAGCACGGCCTTCTTGGGCACGATCTGGATGGGCTTGGCAGCCGGGTCCGCTGACTTCACGGAGGGGTTTTCAGCCTGAGAGGAGGTCGTGCACTGAGACATGGCGGGCTGCCGCGCCTGAACGCGGCCGGAGTTGACGGAACAATCAGATGCGAGTGTAGTCTGCCGCAGGGCTAACCTGGGTGACGTCAGGATCAGGCAGGTGACGTGGATCATGGTGTGCGTCATGCTGCGGCGCCGTTTCAGCCATGTGAAAAGCCGTGGCGCGCGGAGGCTTGTGGCCCATGCAGTAAGCTCGCGCCATGCGTTTCGAGCACATCATTGAAGTCAATTCCCCCCAGCTGGCCATGCACAGCGTGATGCCTGCCTTCACCCGTGCGCAACTTTGGCAGGGCCTGATGATGCGTGTGCAGGCGCCGCAGCGCTTCCCAAATGGCCCCGAATCCTGCGAATGGCAGGAAACCGGGCCGGGCGTGTTTGCACGCACCCTGCGCTTCGGCCAGCACGTGCTGCAAGACCAGGTCAAGGTGGTGGCGCACGAGAGCCTGCAGTTCACGCCCGAGCCCCACGGCGACACGGCACCGATCCGCCTGACCATCACGATCGAGGAGCCGCAGGCCCGGCAGATGGTGCTGCGCTTCGTCTACCTGGCGCTTGGCGCGCAAACGGCCGAAGAGGCCTACTACAACGAGTACCGGCACAGCGCCTGGCTTCATCATGACCGGGACATGGTCAAGACGCTGCGCGAATGGCTGGACCAGGGCGAGCTGGGCTCACTCACCCATTGAGTGCCGAGGCCCGGGGCAGGCTGACCGTGAAGCGTGAGCCGACGCCGAGCTCGCTGCTGACCGTCACGGTGCCCCCCATGCGTTCAACCAGCAGCTTGACGATGTACAGGCCCAGCCCCGTCCCATCGATCCCCAGCGATGCCGAGGCCACTCGCCTGAAGGGCTGAAACAGCGAGGCGGCATCTTCAGGGGTCAGTCCAATGCCGTTGTCGGCAATGTCGATGCGGACCAGTCCGCCTTCCTCATGTGCGTCGATGGCCACATGGCCACCTTGGCGGTTGTACTTGCAGGCATTGGTCAGCAGGTTGATCAGAACCTGTTGCAGCCTCTGGGCATCGGCCGCCACGCGCAGGCTGCCCCCTGGGACGCGGTTGATGATGGCGATGTCATTCTTCTGGCGTGCTGATTCGATCAGCACCAGGCTGCTGTCAAGCACCGCGCCGAGATCACAGTCCTGAAGCTCGATGCCAATTTCTCCCGCGTCCACCTTGCTGAGGTCCAGCACGTCCTCCACGAGCTTGAGCAGTTGCTGGCCTGCATCCAGAATCCAGTCCACCTGCTTGTGCTGGGTGGGGGGCAAAGGGTGCTGGCGATCCATCGACAGCAGTTGCGCGAAGCCCAGGATGGCATTGAGCGGCGTGCGCAACTCATGGCTGAGGCGCGACAGGAAAGTGCGCTGCGAGGCGGCGATCTTCTCTGCGGCGTCTCGCTCCATGGCCAGGCGTGCTCGCGCCTTTTCCTGTGTGACGTCCCGGATGACGCCGATCAGCCGGGGCGCACGCGCATCGTCGCTTTCAGGTTGGCTCCCGATGGTCTCGAGGTAGCGCGTTTGGCCGTCGGGCAGGGTGATCTGCACGGTGAGCCTGAACAGGCTGTGGCCGCCTCTCGCGTCTTCGAGAGCCCGCCTGGCGCGGCTTCTATCCTCCGGGTTGATGCGCTGCAGCAGCGTTTGTCCGGACACGGTGGTGATGGCCTTGGGCAGGCCATACAAAGCGGCTCCTTGCGGGTCCAGCGTGACGGCGTCGGCATCGACGTCCATGTCGAACAGGCCCAGTTCCGCCCCCACCACCGCCAGCTCCCAGCGGCGGTTGGCTCGAGCCAGATCCTGTTGATAGGCTTGCTGGCGCACCAGCCCTCGGCGTATGACGAGGTAGCCAGACAGGGAGAGCCCCGCCACAGCCAGCAGCATCATCCCGATCAGCAACTGCTCGGTGAGGCGCGAGGCACTTGCCAGGTTGCGGCTGAATGTGATCTCGGTCTGCAAGAGCCGGATGTTGATCTCGTTGATGTGCGCCAGCGTGGCCTTGATCTCTTCGGGGGCGGCCTGGTGGCTGATCTGTTGCACCAGTGTCTGGCCGGTGCCCTGCAGCTGGGCGATGAGCGCATCGCCCTCGGCCCAGGCCTGCAGGGATGGCTTGAACAAGGCCTGCTCACCGAAGTAGGAGAACAGCTGCACCATGCCGTCAATGTCATCGGGATGGTTGCCACCATCCACGAAGCCCTGGCGGATGGCCTCCATGTCTCGATGCGGCTGCATCATGCCTTCGCGCGCCCGCCGGTCCCCCAGCGGGACTTTCAAGGCGGCTTCAAACAGCGCAAAGTCCTGGGGGGCGTGGCTGCTGGCGTAGTCGCGCAGGTGCTGGACGGCTTCGCTGCGGGCCTTGGACCACAGGCTTTCACCGCTCACATAGGCGCGCACGGCCCCGAGTACCTTGACGGCCGGCCCGCAGGTGGCGAAGCGTTCGATGTCAGCCGTTGTCAGCAGCCCCCCGATCGCCACCACAGGTGCCGGGCTGTGCGCCACCCACCACCTCAGGTTGTGTTCGCCCTGAGGCATCCAGGGCATGTCCTTGGTGGTCGTGGGCATCACGGGGCCGCAGGCGATCAGGCTCGCACCGCAGCCTGCTGCCCGTGCCAGCTCCCAGGCACTGTGCGAGCTCAGGCCCAGCACCACATGATCCCGTGCGGCCAGAAGCTGTTGGCGAGCGGTCTTGTCGAGGGCCAGCAGGTCTTCCTGGCCCAGATGCAGGCCCAGATCAAGCCTTGGAGGCTGTCCAGCAGGTGAGCCGTGCTGCAAGGCGGCGCGCCAATGGTCGTTGATGAACAGCGTGGCTGCCCGTGTGGCGCAATGGTGTGCGCTGGCTTCAATCTGGACGTCGACGCCTTCTGTCGCCTTGTGCCGCAACTGCACGCACCGCAGCCCCGCCTGAACGGCGGCCTCCAGCCGAGCGCTGTCGGGCAGGATGCCGTAGAGGCCGTCGGCAGGCGGTTCGAATGGCCGAAACAGTGGCGGGCCGCCAGGCGCCCCATACAGGACCTGCCAGGGCAGCTCGCGGCCCAGGCCCAGATAGGGTAGCGCGCCCAGCGGCTGGCCGGCACAGGCCCTCACCGGTCCCGCACCCCGGCCGGCCTCGTGGCCGTGCTGCAGTGCCTGGGTCGTGCGCATCTTGGCCAGCACCACGGCATCTGCCGCCACGTGCCCGAGTGCCAGCGCGCTGGCCGCGGCCGTGGCGAAGCTGCAGCCGCTGCCGTGGTGGTGCGGCGTGGGCACCCGCGGGCTGCACAGCCAGCCTTGTGCATGCGGGGTGTCCATCCAGTCCATGGCCCAATCGGGCGAGGGGGCATCGCCACCTGTGATCGCCACGGCCTGCACACCCATGGCGCGCAGCAGCGCAGCCAGATCCGGCAGTTGATCGGGGTCGCCATCGTGGCGAGCAGGTTTGCCCAGCATGCGCAAGGCTTCGGCGCGGTTGGGCGTGATCAGCGTGGCCAGGGGCAGCAGCTCACGCCGGTAGGCTTGCACCACGGCCTCATCGCTGAAAGCGACGCCACCTGCTGATGCGCCCAGCACGGGGTCGATCACCAGCGGCAAGTGGGGGTGGTGCTCACGCAGTTGCTTCACCCAGTTGGCCACCGTGCGGATGGTGTCCACGTCGCCCAGCAGGCCGGTTTTGATGGCCGCCGGGGGCATGTCCTGGCTCAGGGCACTCAGTTGCGCCTGCAGCTGTTTGAGTGGCAGCGGGAAGATGGCTTCCACGCCGGTGGAATGCTGGGCGGTGATGCACGCGACGATGGGGCACAGGTGCACACCCATGGCATCGGCCGCGCGCTGGTCGGCGCTCAGGCCGGCGCCACCGCTGCTGTCGTGCCCGGCAATGCTCCAGATGACTGGGGGGCTAGCGCGTGGTTGCATCACAGCAGCATGAAAGGTTGACCACTCACCGGCGTGGTGGCCACGGCCACATCGCAGGTGGGCATCAGGCCGGCCTTGAAGCCTGTGCGGCCGCCTTGCACCGCGTGGGCAAACGCGCGAGCCATGGCCACAGGGTCACCTGATTGCGAGACGGCGGAGTTCAGCAGCACGGCATCCATGCCCAACTCCATCGCGGCGGTGGCGTGCGAGGGGGCGCCCAGGCCAGCGTCCACGATCAAGGTGATGTCGGGCAGGCGCGCGCGCAGTGTGCGCAGGGCCCAGGGGTTGAGCAAGCCCAGCCCGGATCCGATGGGCGCGGCCCAGGGCATCAGGATGCGGCAGCCGGCGTCGACCAGCCGTTGCGCACTGACCAGGTCATCGGTGCAATAGGGCAGCACCTCGAAGCCGTCCTGGATCAGTTGCCGCGCGGCTTCGACCAGCTCGAAGGGGTCGGGCTGCAGCGTTTGCTCGTCACCCACCACCTCCAGCTTGATCCAGTGGGTGTCCAGCAGTTCGCGGGCCATGTGGGCCAGCGTGATGGCCTCGCGGGCGCTGCGGCAGCCCGCCGTGTTGGGCAGCAGGTGGGCGCCGCGTGCCTTGGCGCTGTCGCGGATGATCTGCACGAAGCCGTTGTCGCCGCCGCCGGGCACAGCCAGCGTGCGCTTGAGGCCCAGCGTGAGCACCTGGCTGCCAGAGGCCTCGATGGCCTGGCGCAGTGTTTCGGGCGAGGGGTAGCCCGCCGTGCCCAGCAGGAATCGGCTGGACAGCACGGTCTCACCGATGCGCCAGGTGTCGGTGTCGGGTGCACTGTGCGCGAGAGGGGAGCTTGGCGGTGTGGGTGAGTGCATGAGGGGTCAACCTCCGGTGATGGGCGAGAAACACAGCACGGTGTCACCATCGGCCAGCCAGTGCGTGCCGCGCTGATGGCGTGCAACGAACTGGCCATTAACGGCGGTGGCCACCTTGACGGCGTGGGCCGGGTCGGCGCCAGAGGCCTCCAGCAAGTGGGCCACGGCGGCTTCCAGGGAGCAGGGCGCCGGCAGGCACATGCTGCCGCGGTCGGTGTGGATGGTCAGGGTCTCGGACATGGTGTGTCTGCGCGATGCGTTCAGGCTTGCAGGCCGGCGCGGGACAAAGCTTCGTCCAGCAAGGATGGCGCCAGCAGCCAGCCGTGCCGGTACAAACCATTGATGCGGATGAGGCCAGGCTCGGTGTGGATCTCGGGCCGGTTGTCGGGCAGGGCCGGGCGCAGGTTGGTGTCCAGGCGCAGGATGCGGGCTTCGGCCAGCGCGGGGATCACGCTGTGGGCCGCCGCCATCAGCTCCACCGCCGTGCGCAGCGACACAGGCGAGCGGTCTTCGCTTTCGATTTCGCTGGCACCCACGACGAAGACGTCACCGGGGCGCGGCACGATGTAGACGCGATGACGAGGGTGCAGCAGGCGCACCGGGCGGTGCAGGACCACGCCGGGCGCATGCAGCCAGATCACTTCACCGCGGACACCTCGCACGGGCGTGGCGGGCCGTGCGCCTGTGCCACGAAGGTCCAGCACGCAATCGAAGGCGTCCGCTGTGGGCTCAGCCTCGTCAGGGCCGATGCAGCTCAGCTCACCGGCCGCGATGTGCACGACCTTGTGTCGCCAATGCCAGCGCACATTCGGCGCGCTGGCCTGCAAGGCCTTGAGCGTGCCCACCGTGCAGACGGCGCCTTCGCCCGGCAACAGCCAGGCATGGAGCGGGCCGGCGCTGCCGTGCAAGGCCGGCTCCAGTGCCTGCAAGGCTGACGGTGTCAAGGCTTCAGGCTGTTGTGGCCATTGGCGGGCACCGGATTCAATCCGTGCGAGCACACGGCGCGCGGCGCCCAGATCGGCC
>JACPOH010000146.1 GCA_016185075.1 Aquabacterium sp.
GAGCAGAGCGTCAACGTGGACGACGTCAAGATCGAGATGAAGATCGAGGACACGGCCGCGCCAGATGAGGCCGCTTCGGCAGCCAGTGCCGTTGAGGTCCCCATGCTGGAACCTTCCGCAGAGGATGACCCCGCCAAGGCCGTCAAGGATGCCGTCGGGGCGGCCAGCACGCACTGACGAATGCGCCACCATGAAAAAGCCTCCGCTGACGGAGGCTCTTTTCACATCTGGGGCGTGGTGTCTGGCGCCTGATGGGGCAGCGGGTGGCGCCCTCGGTGCATCCACCAGCGCCAAGGCGCGCCAATGATCGGCCGGGCGGCCAGCCGGGCACCCTGCGTCGGGTTGCCTTTGAAGTAGGCCCAGAGGCTGGCCAGCAGCAGCAGCGCTGCGGGCAGACGGGCCACGAAGGCGTTGCCCAGACCCAGCACCAGGCAGACCACGCTGAAGGTGCGCCAGGTGCGCTGCAACGCGTGTTCGCCCCAGTCGTGGTGGGCGTGAAGCGCACGCAGAGGCAGGATGCCGTGGTGACGCCGGTGGTGACCGGGGCTGTGGCGTGCGGAAAGGGGCGCAAAACTCATGGAGGCTGTCCTGACACGGGGATAGGCTGCCCCGCGTAAATCGACCGGCTGAATGCATTACTTGAGCATGCGCCGTGCCTGCAGCCATTGTCCAAGGACAAGCGACATAGAAAAAGGGCCCTCAGGCCCTTTTTTGGTGATGGATTACCCGCGGGTCACAGTTTGGCGGCCTGCATGTAGCGGTCAAACGTGGCTTCGGTGAACCGGAACCACAGGTTCTGGTCACCCCGGAACTTGGCGTAATCGGCATAAACCTTGCGCCAGTTGGGGTTCTTCTCGCTCAGCTCGTTGTAGATGTCCATCGAGGCCTTGAACGAGGCATCCATGACGGCCTTGGGGAACTGCACCAGCTGGGTCTTGGCCGCCACCAGCTGCTTGAGTGCCAGCGGGTTGCGGGCGTCGTAGCGGGCCTGCATCTCGATGTGCGCCTGCGAGGAGGCCGCTTCAATCATCGCCTTGTACTCGGCGCTCAGACCGTCATAGGCCTTCTGGTTGATGAAGAAGTCGAGCTGCGGGCCGCCTTCCCACCAGCCAGGGAAGTGGTAGTAGGGGGCCACCTTGTGGAAGCCCAGCTTCTGGTCGTCATACGGGCCGACCCACTCGGCGGCGTCGATCGTGCCTTTTTCCAGCGCCTGGTAGATCTCGCCGCCAGGGATGTTCTGAGGCACGGCGCCCAGGCGCTCGATGACCTTGCCGGCAAAGCCGCCGATGCGCATCTTCAGGCCCTTCATGTCTTCGACGGACTTGATGGGCTTGCGGAACCAGCCGCCCATCTGGGCACCGGTGTTGCCGCCCGGGAAGTTGATGATGTTGTACTGGGCGTAGAACTCGCGCATCAGCTTGAGCCCATTGCCTTCGTACATCCAGGCGGTCATCTGGCGCGAGTTCAGGCCGAAGGGGATGGCGCAGCCGATGGCGAAGGTTTCATCCTTGCCCACGAAGTAGTAAGGCGCGGTGTGGGCCATTTCAACGGTGCCGTTCTGCACGCCGTCGACCACGCCGAACGGAGGCATCAGCTCGCCACCCGCGTGCACGGAGATCTGGAACTTGCCTCCCGACATCTCGCTCATCTTCTTGGCGAAGACGTCAGCGGCGCCAAAGATGGTGTCCAGCGACTTGGGGAAGCTGGAGGCCAGGCGCCAGCGGATGGTGGTTTGCGCGTGGACGATGGCGGGCGCCGCGCCGGCGGCCAGCACACCGGCCAGACCTGCGTGGTTGATGAAGGAACGACGTTGCATGTGAAGGGCTCCTGAGCGTCTGCTGGGGTGGACGGCAGGATTCTAGGAGTGCAAGGCCATGGGAAAACGGCCGCCAACGCAGGGCTTACCCGGTTGCGGCCGTCTTAGGGGGGCGAACTGCCATGAACTGGGGCTGAACGTGGTGTAGCTCCAACGCGCGCGAAGGTTCACAGAGAAACTCAGTGCCCTGCCACCTTCATTTTTTCGATCAGGACCGAGCCGATGGTCTTGCTGCCGTAGGTGTAGGCATCGGCGCCCACACAGGAAGTAGCCTTGCACCACGCCGTTCTTGACCACGTTGCGCTTGCGTGTGAGCACGCCTTCGTCGTCAAACGGGGCGCTGCCCTTGGCCTTGAGGATGTGCGGGTCTTCGGTGATGCTGATGTGCTTGGGGAAAACGGGCTTGCCCAGGCTGTCGAGCAGGAAGGTGGCCTTGCGGTACAGGCTGCCACCGCTGGTGGCCTGCACATAGGCACCCAGCAGGCCGGCGGCCAGGGTGTTTTCGAACAGCACGGGCACTTCGCAGGTGGCGATCTTGCGGGACTTCAGCCGCGCCAGCGCGCGCTCGGCGGCGTAGCGGCCCACGGCCTCGGGGCGGGCCATGTCGCGGGCATCGCGCTCGGAGGTGTACCAGAAGTCGCGCTGCATGTCGTTGCCTCGGCCAGCGATGGGTGAGACCGACAGCGAGTGGCGCGAGCTGGCATAGCCGCCACGGAAGCCACGGCTGTTGCCGGCCCAGAAATGCGACTGCTGGGCGGACACGCCGCCGCCTTCCGAGTTGGTGATGCGCGGGTCCACGGCCAGGGCAGCGTCTTCGCAGCGGCGAGCCAGTTCGGCGGCGGCTTCGGCGTCAATCGCCCAGGGGTGGAACAGGTCCAGGTCTCGCTTGGCGGCTCGGCCCAGGGCGAGGTCTTCGACATCCGGCAGGCCGGCGGCCGGGTCTTCGGCGGTGTAGCGGGCGATGTCGTAGGCGGCACGCACGGTTTGCTCCAGCGCCTGGGGCGAGAAGTCGGAGGTGCTGGCGTTGCCCCGGCGCTGGCCGACGTAGACGGACACGCCGATGCTCTTGTCGCGGTTGCGCTCGACGTTCTCGAGCTTGCCCTTGCGCACGGAGACCGACAGGCCGGCTCCTTCGGACACCTCGGCTGCGGCATCGGTGGCGCCCAGCTTTTTGGCGATGGCCAGGGTGTCTTCGATCAGCTGCTGGAACTGTTCGCGGCTGTAGGCAAAGCCGGAATCGGTTTCAGCATGCGATTTGCCCGCGCTTTGGGGCGTGGACTTTGGAGCGATCTTTGATTTTTGGGCGGCCATGTTCTGGTTGCTTTGAGAGTGCCCCCGTATCATAGCGAGGACATGAATCCGAACCATATTGATCAAGACTCGGGGTTTGACCCTGAAGACGACGCGCCACACGGCGCAGCCTACGGCTACACCAAGCCCAGCAAGAGCATGCTCAAGCGCGAAAGCGCCGATCTGCAGGATCTGGGCAAGCAGCTGTTGGAGCTGCCCGACAGCCGTCTGAAAGACCTGGACATGCCCGAGCGCCTGCGTGACGCGCTGGACGCCTGGAAAAAGACCAAGTCTTTTGAAGGCAAGCGCCGGCAGCTGCAGTTCATCGGCAAGGTGATGCGCGAGGTGGACCCCGCCCCCCTGCGAGAGGCCGTGGCCGCCTTCCAGCTCGGCCACGCCCGTAATGCCCTGGCCCTGCATCAGGCAGAGCGCTGGCGAGCTGAGCTGTTGGCTGAGGACGACAAGGGCGCCGTGACGCGCTGGGCCGACACCTACCCAGGCACCGACATGCAGCAATTGCGCGCCTTGATCCGCAATGCCCGCAAGGATGCCGCCCAGGTGCCCGAGAAGCGCAGCGGCCGCGCCTACCGTGAGCTGTTCCAGTACATCAAGCAGACGATGGAAAGCCAGGCGGCCGTGCCCGTCACGCGCAGCCACGCTGACGACGATGCCGATCTGGAAGATTGACCATGGCCGAGTCCAGCAACGTGTTTGAGCCAGTTCGCATCGGCGTCGTGTCCATCAGCGACCGCGCCAGCACGGGCGTGTACGAAGACAAGGGCCTGCCAGCTTTGCAAGACTGGCTGGGCAGGGCGGTGCGCAACCCGGTGACCTGGGTGCCGCGCCTGATAGCCGACGAGCGTGAGTTGATTGCGCAAACGCTGCGCGAACTGGTGGACCAGGAAGGCTGCCATCTGGTGCTGACCACAGGCGGTACCGGGCCAGCCCCGCGCGATGTCACGCCCGAAGCCACGCTGGACGTGGCCGACAAGGAAATGCCCGGTTTTGGCGAGCAGATGCGCCAGATCAGCCTGCGCTTTGTGCCCACGGCCATCCTGTCACGGCAGACGGCGGTGATCCGCAAACAGGCGCTGATCCTGAACCTGCCGGGGCAGCCCAAATCCATTGCCGAGACGCTGGAAGGCCTGCGCGATGCCGAAGGCCAATCCATCGTGCCGGGCATCTTTGCGGCCGTGCCTTATTGCATCGACCTGATTGGTGGCCCGTACATCGAGACGAACGCGGCCGTGTGCGATGCCTTCAGGCCGAAGTCTGCGCGGCGGCCAGTTCCTGCCTGACCGCCTCGATGACCTGTTGGCGGAACCACCGATTGGTCGGGTCGTCATCCAACGCGGCGTTCCAGTACAGGTGAGCGTCAAGCTGCGCCGCTGACAGCGGGAAGCTGTGCAGCGTGTTATCAAAGTGCTGGTTGGCCACCCGGGCGTACTGCTCGGGCATGGTCAGCAGCATGTCCGTCTGGCTGACCACGCGGCAGCCGGCGAAGTAGTGGCGGCAACGCAGGCCGATGTGCCGCCGCAGGCCCTGGCGGCTCAACTCGTAGTCTTCCAGCCCCAGGCCCTGGCGCCGCGCGGACACTTGCACGTGCGAAGCCTCCAGGTAGGTGTCCAGCCGCAAAGGGCCTTTGCCGATCACCGGGTGGCCAGCGCGTGCCACCACCACGAGCTTGTCCAGCACCAGCCGCGTGTGGCTGACTTCTGCTGACACCGGCAGGGCGATGTCCACCGCCGCATCCACACGGCCTTGTCGCAGCGCGTCGGCGATGTCGTGGCGCTCCACCTGGATGCTGTTGACGCTGATGCCGGGCGCGTGCTGGCGGATGTGCGCCATCAGGCCGGGCAGGGTGAGCGACTCCAGGATGTCGCGCATGCCGATGGTGAACACCCTGTCCGATCGAGCCGGATCAAAGC
>JACPOH010000074.1:0-830 GCA_016185075.1 Aquabacterium sp.
CGGCTGGCAGATGGCCCGTTCCTTGATCGCTGCGGAAGACAACCTGGCCGCTGGCAACGATGTGCCTTTCATGGAAGCCAAGATCGTCACCGCCCGTTTCTACGGCGACCACATCCTGGCCCGCGTGGCCTCGCTGCGTGACACCGTCCTCGATGGCGGTGAGAGCGTGACGGCCCTGTCGCTGGATGCTTTCTGATCGAGCCGGACTGAGCATGCATCAAGCCTGATCGTTCAGGATTGATCGGCCCACCCAAGGACGCCCCAATCGGTTCAAGCCGGTGAGGGCGTCTTTTTTTTGTTTGACAACGAGGAGACAAGACCATGGCATTGCCCGAAGCGCTCAAGCGCGTTCCCTTTCCCGTCATCGCGTCGCCGATGTTCATCGTCAGCACGCCCAAGCTGGTGATCGCCCAGTGCAAGGCCGGCGTGGTGGGCTCGATGCCCGCGCTCAACGCCCGCCCGGCCGCCCAACTGGACGAGTGGCTGGCCGAGATCACCGAAACTCTGGCCGCCTACAACGCGGCCAACCCGGACAAGCCTGCCGCACCGTTCGCGATCAACCAGATCGTGCACAAGAGCAATGACCGCCTCGACCATGACATGGCCATGTGCGAGAAGTACAAGGTGCCGCTGATCATCACCTCGCTGGGCGCGCGTGAAGACGTCAACCAGGCGGTGCATGCCTGGGGCGGCGTGGTGATGCACGACATCATCAACAACAAGTTTGCCAACAAGGCGATCGAGAAGGGCGCCGATGGCTTGATCGCCGTGGCGGCCGGTGCAGGTGGCCACGCGGGCACGACCAGCCCGTTTGCGCTGATCCAGGAGAT
>JACPOH010000074.1:878-13258 GCA_016185075.1 Aquabacterium sp.
GGCTCGATTGCCCATGGCCGCTCCATCCTGGCCGCACGCGCGATGGGCGCTGACTTCGCCTACATCGGGTCGGCCTTCATCGCCACCGAAGAGGCTCGCGCGGTGGACGCCTACAAGCAGATGATCGTCGACAGCAGCAGCGCCGACATCATCTACTCCAGCAAGTTCACCGGTGTGCACGGCAACTACCTGCGCCCCTCGATCGTGAACGCTGGCCTGGACCCGGACACCCTGGGCAATGGCGACCCCAGCCAGATGAGCTTCGGCAGCAAGGACGGTGGCGACGCCAAGGTCTGGAAGGACATCTGGGGCTGCGGCCAGGGCATTGGCGCCGTCAAGCAGGTCCTTCCCACGGCAGAGCTGGTGGCGCGTCTGAAGGCCGAGTACGAGGCTGCGCGCAAGGCGCTTTGCCAGGGCTGCTGAGGCCATCAAGCAATGCAGCAGGCCGCTTCGCTGCGGTCTGCTGCATCACGCTGGCTCAGCGCAGGCTGAGTTTGAAGGCGATCATCGCGCGCAGCTTGGTGGGCACCACAGGCTTGATGAGCAGGTGGAAGTTGTGCTGGCGCGCTTCGTCTTCGTGGCCGGACATGGTGCTGCCTGTGACCATGATGGCTGGCAGGTCTTCACCAAAGCGGGTGCGCAACACCCGGATGGCGTCCACACCGGTTCTCTGCCCAGGCAGCCGGTAGTCCACGATCAGAAGGTCAGGACGGGTCTCGGTGCGTGTGGCCCATTGCTCGACGGCCTCCACTGTGTCGAACGAGCTCACGTTGGCGCCCCAGGCTTTGAGCAACACCTCCAGGCCTTCTGTCACGGCCTGCTCGTCTTCCACGATCACGATGTGACGTCGATCAAGCGTGACGCCCAAAGACGGCTTGGCAGCTGAGCCACTGGCTTGCAAGCGCGATGCCCGACCGATCGGCAGCATCAGGGTGAACACCGTGCCGTGCCCGACGCGGGAGCGCAGGCTGAGCGGGGCGCCCATGAGGTCAGCGAGACGCTTGACGATGGCCAGGCCCAGTCCGAGACCTTTGCGGTGATGAGGTTCAAGCGGCCGGCTGCTTTGCGTCTGGTAGAACTCCTCGAAGATGCGACCCTGTTCCTTTTCGGTGATGCCGATGCCGGTGTCCCAGACCTGCAGGCAGAGCTGGTCACCGCGCTTGCGGCAGCTGACCAGCACGCCGCCATCCTCGGTGTAGCGGATGGCGTTGGACACCAGGTTGCGCACGATGCGCTCGACGATCAAAGGGTCTGCATAGGCAGAACTGGGTTTTGGCCCGGTTGGCTAGCTCGGCCTGACGTTGGGCCGCTTCGGCGCTCGCCATTTCACCCCTGAGTCGCTGGGCCAGCTCCTGGGTATGAGCCCTGAGGCTGACCATTTCACCGAAGACATTGCGAAACGAGCGACCCAGCGCAAGGGCACACAGACAGACCAGGCAAAGGATGCCCGCCAGCTGAACTTCACCGGGTGCGTCACGCAGCGCCGTGCGCACGATCACGGGCACGAAGTACACGCCCATGCACAGCAGGAAGAGCCGGGGCTGCGACGCCATATTGGGCACGGCGCCCAGTGCCAGTGAATAGATGGTGAGCAACATGGCGGTGCGCTCGAAGGGGCCGCCATAGTCATAGAACAGCATGGAGGCTGCGCTCCAGAGCAGCACGCCCGCGAACATGCCGATGTTCCAGCGGCGCAGCCATTTGTCCGAGTCGGCACGCCCTTGCAGCACGGCGCGGTCATAGCTCAGCAGGCCTACAAAGCGAGCTGTCCAGACGAAGGCAAACGCCGCGGCCCAGGCCCACAACACATGGCGTGGCGCATAGCGCCAATACACCCCCAGGCACACCACCATGCCCAGAAAATGCGCCATCAAGGCGGCACTGGTCTGGCGGTAAACCAGTTTGGTCGTGTCTTGCGCCAGCGCGTCGTCAGACGGTGGGGGCAGGGTGTGGTAGCCGTCAGGGTTCTCAGCAGCGGCGTGGGCCCGCTTGCCTGGCGGGTGCATGCTCGCAGGGACGGGGACCATGGCTCAACGCGGTATCAGCGCGTGCGCCAGGCGTTGGCGGACGTGCCCAGTGTGCCGCCACCTTGTTTTTGCAGGATCTGGCTGACGGCGATCACCGCCTGGGTGCGCGAACTGACGCCCAAGGCCCGCAGCACGGCCGCGACGTGGTCTTTCACCGTTTCGACCGACAGGCCCAGCTCGCGGGCGATCAGCTTGTTGGGCTGACCCTTGAGCAGCAGGTTCAACACGTCGGATTGACGGGGCGTGAGGCCCAGTTGCACCAGGGAGGGAACGGTCTGGAACGACGCCACGGTGGCTTCACGCTGGACCTGTTGGACGTGGGGCGAGCCGCTGAGCTGCGGCTGGTGGTCGGCGCCCATGCTCATGGGGGGCACGTACACGCCGCCTGACATGACCTGCTGCAGGGCGTCCAGCAGGGTCTCGTTGGCTGCACGCTTGGGCACGAAGCCCATGGCGCCCATGTCGATGGCCCGGATGACGTCGCTGGTGCGGTCAGAAGCGGAGATCACGACCACGGGCAGGGCAGGGTATTTGGTGCGCAATTCACCCAGCAGGTCAAAGCCGTCAGCGTCACCCAGGTGCAGGTCCAGCAGAACCAGATCGTAGTTGGCATCCTGGCGCAGGGTCTCGCGGGCGGCACGACCGCTGTCGGCTGCTGAGACGGTGACGTTGTCGCCCAGACCCTGGATAACCGATTGCAGCGCCGCCAGGATCAGGGGGTGATCGTCGATCAGCAATACCTTCATGAATAACTCCTGAAATCTTGGTTTGCAGCCGCAACGAACCCACCTGAATCCCCGTCAAGGCGTGAACTTTCTCCGTTTTTCAAGGTACCGGCCGCTTGAGATTTTCAGATCATAGGGGCAAGCCGGGCCAAAAAGCCCGCCCCCCCCATGTGTGTGAGCCAGGATCCTCCGCCTTGAGCACCATCGTTGCCCCTCGCCCGCAGCCGACCGATCCCGAGTCGGCCAAGCCCATGGCGCCACCCCAGGCGCCAGGCGAGATGCCGCCCGAGGTGCGCCTACCCGACGATCGCGCCGCGGTGGCCTGCTTGCAGGCCTTTCTGGGCGAGAAGGATTGGACCTCCGGTGCAGCGGCGTTCGCGACCTTGCTTAACCAGCAAATGCAGTGTCACCGCGTGTCGCTGGGTTGGGTCAGCGGGCAGACCCTGCGGCTGCGTGTACTCTCTGACGGCGTGTTGCTGGAAGAGGGCGTGGCGCTGACCGAACTGCATCAGGCCATGCTGGAGGCCGCGCATCAGCAAAAGACGCTCAGTTGGCCTTTGCCGCAGGGCGCGGACCCGACTGGCGCGATCACGATGGCGCATCAGACCCTGTGCCGAGTGCAGGGCCTCTCAGGCCTGGTCACGGTGCCCCTGGCTCAAGACGGGGTGATTCTGGGCGCCATGACGCTGGAGCGCACGGCCCCGGTGGATGCCTTGCGCCCGATCTCCTTCGGGCAGGCGCAAGCCAGCAAGGGCTTTGCCAAACAGGAACTCGCGTGGCTGGTACACCTGGCCGAACTCATGGCGCCGGCGCTGAGCCTGCGCTACCGTCTGGAGCAGCCCTGGTACGAGCGTGGGCGCGGCTGGGTGGAGTCGCTGCGTGTGCGTCTGGCCGACCCGCGTGAACGTCCTCTGCGCTGGTCGGTGTTGGCATTTTTCGGCATCGTGTCTTTCGGCATCGGTTTGCCGCTCCCGTACCAGGTGACCGCCACGGCGCGTCTGGAGGGGGCCGTCCAACGTGTCATGAGTGCGCCGCAGGACGGCTTCTTGCGAGAGGCCCATGTGCATGCAGGCGACGTGGTGAAGGCAGGTCAGGTGCTCGCGCAGCTGTCCGATGACGAACTGCAGAGTGCCTTGCGTGCCAGAACGGCTGAAGCTGCGCAACACGAAAACGCTTTTGCCGAAGCTTTTGCACGTGGTGACCGTGCGCAGGCCGTCATCGCCCAATCCAAGTTGAGCGAGGCCAAGGCGCAGATGGCCTTGATCAGCCAGCAGATTGCCCGCTTGAAGATCGTCTCTCCCTTCGATGGGGTGGTCATTGCCGGGGACCTGCGCCAGCAACTGGGTGCACCGGTCAAGCGTGGCGACAACCTGCTGACGCTGGCACCAGGGCTGGATTGGCGTGTGGTGCTGGACATCGACGAGAGTGACATCGCCAGCTTGAACAAAGGCCAGATGGCCCGTCTTCGGCTCGCCGCCATGCCCGATCAGACGATTGGCCTGATGCTCAACCGTGTCACGCCGGTGGCCAGGTCCACGCCCAATGGGGTGCGCTAAAAGGCCTGAGGCCAGGGCTGCAAGGCGTGGCGCGCATCGACATGCCACCCAGACCCTTGTTGTGGCGCGCTGCAGACCGCGCCTGGCAATGGCTGAGCATGCAGGCCTGGACCCTGCTTTGATTGCCGGCCATGCAGGAAACCTTGCTGTCTCCTTACTGGTACCGGATCGCCAAGCTCCACCCGCGCTTGCGGGCCCATGTCAATGTGCGCATGCAGAGCACGCGAGGGCAGGCGTGGTACGTCCTGCATAACCAGGCGACGGGCCGTTACCACCGTGTCAACGCCCAAGCGTTCGAGCTGGTCGGGCGGCTGGATGGGCGCCTCACCGTGGACGAGATCTGGCAGTCGCTTCTCCAGCAGCAAGGGGACGCCGCACCGTCTCAGAACGATGTGATCCGCATCCTGGGGCAGCTGACCGATGCTGGCCTGGTTCAGGCCGAGGTGACCCCCGATGTCCGTCAGATGGTGGACATGGGTGAAGAGAGACTGCGCCGGGAAAAGCGCACCAGGCTCAATCCGCTGTCGTTCAGGCTGGGGCTGTTCAACCCGTCGGCGATGTTGGAGCAGGTGTTCCCGCGTGTGAGCGGCCTGTTCACGCCCAAGGCGCTGGTCGTGTGGGCCCTCATGGTGTTCGCGTCCCTGCTGGGCGCCTGGTTCAACTGGACAGAACTGGCCATCTATGGGCACGCCCACTTCCTGACGCCGCGCTTCCTGGCCACGGTATGGGTCATGTACCCGCTGATGAAGGCCGTGCATGAGCTCGGGCATGCCTTGATGCTGCGCCGCTTCGGCTGCGAGGTGCCGGAGGTGGGGGTCAACTTCTTCATGTTCGTGCCCATGCCCTATGTGGACGCGTCGGCATCGAACCGCCTGACCAGCAGGGTCCAGCGCGCGCTGGTGGCTGCGGCCGGCATCATGGTGGAGTCCTCGATGGCCGCCATGGGGCTGGCACTTTGGCTGGCCGTTGAAGATGGTTTTGTGCGCGAGCTGGCGTTCACCTTGATGACGCTGGGTGGCTTGTCGACGCTGCTGTTCAACGGCAACCCGCTCATGAAGTTCGATGGCTACTTTGTGGCCTGCGACCTGCTGGACCTGCCCAACCTGGGCCAGCGCAGCGTCAAGGCCAATGAACAATGGTGGCTGCGCCTGGTGGCGTGGGTCTTGCGCATGCCGCATGAGCACCAGGTGCAGACCGAGAGCGACCGCTTGTCGCGCTGGTTGTTGCAGCTGTATGCGCCTGCGTCCTGGGGCTACAGGCTGGTGGTCAGCGTCGTCATGGTCGGCTGGGTGGCTGACAAGGCGTCCTGGATGGGCTTGGTCATCCTGGCCTGGATGATCTGGAGCCTGGTGCTGCAGCCTTGTCGTCAGTGGGTCAGCAGCCTTCAACAGGCGCCAGGCTTCGAAAACGTGCGTGCGCAGGCGGCGTGGGGCGGCGTCCTTGCCACGGCCGGGGCCATGGCCATGCTGGCCCTGGTGCCTGTGCCGTCGTCCGTGGTGGCCGATGGGGTGGTCTGGTTGCCACCTGACGCGCAGGTGCGCGCCACGAGCGATGCCGAAGTCGAGGCGCTGCTGGTGCACAGCGGGCAACGGGTGGTGGCAGGGCAGCCCCTGATTCGGCTGCGTGACCCGGTGCTGGTGACCCAGCGCGCCATTCTGATGTCGCAGATTGACCGTTCGCGTGCCGAACTGAACGCCGCCTTTGGTGCCGAGCCGCTCAAGGTCAGCAATGCGCAGCAGGCGCTGGCGCGTGATTACGCTCAACTGGCCAAGATCGACGAGGACATGGCCAGCCAGGTGCTGCGCGCCGTGCAAGCGGGCGAGTTCGTCTTGTCGCGGCAGGAGGATCTGGATCAGCGCCAGGTCAGTCGGGGGCAATTGCTGGCTTATGTCATGTCGGATGTGCCTACGGTGGTGCGTGTCGTGGTGTCGCAGCGCGACATCGATGACGTGCGTGATCGCATCCGGCGCGTGCAGGTGATGCTGCGCGAGCGCCCCGGCAAGGCACTGGAGGCGCGCCCCATGGGACAGGCACCGGCTGCAGTGGAGCGTCTGCCCTCGGCCGCACTGGGCAACAAGGTGGGCGGTCCCGTGCCAACGGATCCGGCAGATGCGGACGGCCTCAAGCCGAGCGAGCCCATGTTCACGATGGATGTGGTGCTTCACGAGCACATCCCACGTGCAGGCGGCCTGGCCAAGGTCAAGCTGGAGCTGGTGCCGCGGCCCCTGTTGCAGACCTGGGCCATCAGGATGCGTCAGCTCTACCTCAAGCACTTCTCGGATGTGCAGGGTGGGACATGAAGGCCATGTCCCGCACGGTGGTGACCGGCGCATGGTCTGACCGGATGGAAGCAGGTGCCTGGGTGCCGCGCCCCGGGCCTGTGCACGGTGCCTACCCCTTGCGCGAGCTGTCTTCTCGATCACGCAGCCCGATGTTTGCCTGGTGGCAGGCATGGTGGGGGGCAGCGTCGAGCCCGACGGCCGCACGCAATCGGCGCTTTTTGCGCGAAGTTCGACGCGCTCGCCTGGACTGGGCCCATGTGCCGCTGGCCGAGCGTGCGGCACAACTGAGCGGGCTGCGTGTCAGCCTGAGCAGCCAGGGGTTGACGGATGCCTTGGCCGCCCGGTGTTTTGGGCTGCTGACCCTGGTGGTGCACGAGCAGCTGGGATTCGAGTTGCACGATGTGCAGTTGCTGGCGGGCGGGTGGATGTTGGGGCAGCGTCTGGCCGAGATGGCCACAGGCGAGGGCAAGACCCTGACCGTGCTCCTGACCTCGGCCACGGCCGCACTGGCCGGCATCCCGGTGCATGTGCTGACGGCCAACGACTACCTGGCACGCCGCGATGCCGAGCAGCTCAAACCGATCTACGCCGCGTTGGGGTTGACGGTGGCGTCGGTGGTGGCGTCCAGCACGCCGGCCGAGCGCAGGCAGGCTTATCAGGCTGACGTGGTTCATGTGACGGCCAAGGAGGTGGCTTTTGACCATTTGCGTGACCGCGCCGCGCGAACCGTGGGTGACCAGGACGCCATCGTGCTGAGGGGCTTGTGCATGGCGGTGGTGGACGAGGCCGACAGCATCCTGATCGACGAGGCCTGCACCCCTTTGATTCTGGCGCGCGCCGCAGATGTTCGCGAGGCCGATCAACGCTACCGTCTGGCCCTGTTCCTGGCGCGCAAGCTCCAGCCCGAAGTGGACTATGTGTGTTCGTCCGACATGCAGGTGCGCCTCACCGAAGCCGGGCAGCAGCGTCTGGCCCAGCTGGCCGAGAGCCTGCAAGGGGCCTGGCGCTGGCGGCGCTACCGGCAGGAGCAGGTCGTGTGCGCGCTGCAGGCCTTGCACGTGTTCCGCAAGGACGTGCACTATCTGGTGCGCGACCAGGCCATCCACATCATCGACAACACGACAGGGCGTCTGGCGGTTGGGCGCGCTTGGTCCCGCGGGCTGCACCAGATGATCGCCATCAAGGAGGGCGTGCCACCTCAGCCCGAGAACGAAACGCTCACGCAGACCAGCTACCAGGCCTTCTTTCCGCGCTATCTGCGGCTGGCGGGCCTCAGCGGGACCTTGTACGAGGACCGTGCCGAGCTGCTGCGGGTCTATGGGCTGCCCACCTGCAAGGTACCGTTGCGCGTGCCTTCTCGCCGCGAAGTCTGGGGTGTACGCATCACGGATACGGCCGCCAGCAAATGGGCGCTGGTCGTGGCGCATGCGCGGTCGCAGGCAACGCGCGGCAGACCTGTCCTGATCGGAACCGATTCCGTGGCCGACTCTGACGCGGTGTCGCGCGCACTGAGTCTGTTGGGCGTGCCCCACCAGTTGCTCAATGCCCGTCAGGATGAGGCGTTGGGGCAGCAGGAACAACGCGTGGTGGCCCAGGCGGGGCAGGCGGGCTGCGTCACCGTGGCCACGCACATGGCCGGCCGTGGCACCGATGTCAGCCTGACGGACCAGGCCGTTGCCAACGGTGGCCTGCATGTCATCAACACGCATTTGAACCACTCCAGGCGAATCGACAGACAGTTGATCGGCCGGTGTGCGCGCCAGGGCATGCCGGGCAGTTGCGAAACCATCCTCAGTTGGGAGGACGCATGCTGGCAGGAATGGGCGGGCTCGGGTTGGCTGGCGCTGGTGCGGCGTGTCGCGCGTACGGGGCTGGGCGGGCGGCGCTTGCTGAGCTGGCTGTGTGAGCAGGTGCAGAAGAGAGCCGAAGCACGCTCGCGGCGGAGGCGCTGGGCGATGCTGATCAACGAGTCCCTGATGGCCCGTCACCTGGCCATGGCCGGGCGAGAGGATTGGGCCTGACTGGCGTGGCTTATTCACGGATCACACGATCCGATACACGCACATCATCCTGTTTACGTGCACAAATGGTGTGGCCATCGACCCCTTGTGCTCGAGCAGGAGCATCCAAGTGAAAAAGAGAGCTTTGAGCGTGATCACCGCCACCGGCTTGAGCTGGTGCGCATGCGGCCATGCTGACATGCTGGGCTGCCTGATCGAACCGGATCGTGTGGCCGATGTGGGCAGCCAATCCACAGGCGTGATCGAGAAACTGCACGTCGAGCGTGGGGATGTGGTCACAGCCGGACAGGTGGTGGCGCGTTTGAGCGCTCAGGTCGAACGCGCGTCCCTGTCGGTGGCAGAAGTCAAGGCCAAGGCGGATGCAGAAACGCAGCAGGCCGTGGCCGCGCATGAACTGGCCCGTCGAAAGCTGGAGCGTACCAAGGATCTGGTACGGCGGGACTTTGTGTCCGACCAGGCACTGGATCAAGCCGAGGCCGAGGCACGCGTGGCCGAGCAGCGAGTCGAGCAGGCCCGTGAGGCGCAACGCGTGGCCCAGCGCGAGTTCCAGTTGTCCAACGCGCAGTTGAGCCAGCGCGAAGTGCGCAGCCCGTTTGCGGGCCTGGTGGTCGAACGCTACCGCACCGAAGGCGAGCGCATTGACCGTGAACCCGTGGTGCGTGTGGCGCGCATCGACCCCTTGCGCATCGAGGCCATCGTGCCGGCGGTGCAGTTCGGCTCCATTGCGGCTGGGCAGCTCGCCACGGTCAAGACCGATCTGCCAGATTACGCCGTGCTGTCGGCCAAGGTCACCCTGGTGGACCGCGTGATCGACCCGGCTTCAAACAGTTTTCGCGTGCGACTGACTTTGCCCAATCCGGGTAACCGTATCCCTTCGGGGGTGCGCTGTCGCATTGCATTTGGCGCGGCAGAGCCGGCCTCATCGGGCACGCCCGGTGTGGTGGCGCCGCCGCCCTCCGCCGCAGGTCAGGTGGCGCCGGCACGCTGGCCTCAGCCGGGAGAGCCGGCGCGAGCGGGTGTGATCACCGTATCGGCACCCCTGACGCCCCCTCAGGTGCACGATACGCTCGCCACGGTGCAGGCTCGCCGCTTCATTTCGTCCACGTTGAAGCTGGCCATGGCCGAACTGGGCAAGACGTCGCCAGGCCGGCGCTGGTTGGCGGCGGAAGCCCCCGTGCCCATGCCGGTGTCGACCAGGAAACCGCTGCTTCGCCCTTACGCGGTGATGGCCATGACGGTGACCATGCCTTCACTGGGTCGCCCCGAGGCGCAGGCTGTACCCCAGCCGGTGGTGGCCGATGCCAGCCGGATTGCGCCACCGAAGGCCGCACCGTTGCCGGTTGGTGGCGTTCGCCTGGCCAGTGTCCGCTGAGCCGGATCGTCGCAGCGAGGCGCTTGCATGGCCGAAGCGAAAGCCATGAAGGTGTCGGCCCGCAAACGTTGGGCCCTGAGCCCGACCATGCGCATCAGCTTGGGCCTGGTGTCCATGTTGCTGGGCCTGCTGATGATCCTCGACCTGGCGCTCAAGATCCTGCCCGACAAGCGTTCGATGACCATGGAAGTGCGCGAACAGGTTGCCGTGCACCTGGCCGTGCAGGTTCGCCGCACGCTCAACGAGAACCAGGATGCCTCGCACCTGCAGGCTGCCTTGACGGAGCTGGTCGAGCAGAGCACCGACATCACCTCCCTGGCCGTGCGCCGTGATTCGGGCGTGCTGTTTGCGGCCTCGCCCCTGCACGACAAGACATGGGAGGCGCCACCTTTGGGCGCCTCGACGCTCAACGCCGTGGTGGTGCCACTGAATGCTGGTGACAAGCGTTGGGGGCAGCTGGAGGTGGGGTTTCGTTCACCCTGGCCCTCGTCTTTGCTGGGCTGGCTGAAGAACCCGACCGTGCAACTCGTGATCTCGCTGAGCGCGGCCTCGTTCGTTGCCTTCTACCTGTACCTGCGGCGCGTGCTGCAGCATCTCGACCCCTCCAAAGCGATCCCCGAACGGGTGCGAATTGCCTTTGACACCTTGACCGAGGGCCTGCTGGTGCTGGACGTTGATGGCCAGATCCTGATGGCCAATTCGGCATTCAGGGGCTTTCATCCACAGGCTGGCGGTGTGCTGCTGGGCCGCAGCATCACCCAGTTGGACTGGTTGATCAAGGGTATCAAGGATGTGGACGCCAAGTACCCCTGGGAGCGCGCGCTCACGACCACCGAGCCCATTCTGGGCGTACAGGTTGACCTCACGCACGAGGCGGGCGAGTCGCGCCGTGCCTTGCTCAATTGCGCTGCCGTGCGTGACGCTGCCGGGAATGCGCGGGGGTGTCTGGTGACGCTGGACGATGTGACGGAGCTCGACATGGCCAACAGCCGCCTGCGCGCCGCGCTGTCCGAGTTGGAGGTGTCACGCGACAAGATCCAGAAACAGAACGAGGAGTTGCAGTTACTGGCCAACTGCGACCCGATGACTGGCTGCTTCAACAGGCGGGCGTTCTTCAGCCGCGCCGAGCCCATGCTGGAGCACGCCCGCAAGACAGGCGAACCCCTGAGTTGCCTCATGACGGACATCGATAAGTTCAAGTCCTTCAATGACACCTATGGGCATGCGGTGGGCGACCTGGTGATCCAGCAGGTGGCCAAGATTCTCAAGGCTGCCATGCGCCCTGAAGATGTGCTTTGCCGCTTTGGTGGCGAAGAGTTCTGCGCATTCCTGCCAGGCCTGGATGAGAAGGCCGCCGCCGAACTGGCCGATCGCATCCGCGAGACGCTGCAGCGCGAGGCGGGGCCCGCTGTGGATGCTGTACCCAATCTGCGTATCACCTCCAGCTTCGGCGTGGCGCAATTCGGCAAAGGCAATGCCAACACGGCCCTGCTGTTGATTGAGCGCGCTGACCAGGGGCTGTACGCCGCCAAGGAGGCAGGGCGCAATCAGGTGCAATGCATCGACTGGCATCCGGAGAAGACCGTCATCGCCGAGCCCTGAGGGGCTCGCCAGGCCCCGCTGCGGCCGGGTATCATGTTCGCCAGACGCGCGGCGCGCATGGCGCCATGTTCCACGCGGTTTGACGCCATTGCGCCCACACCTGCGTCAGCAGGTTCATGGCCGGTTCCACACGGTCTGCCAGCACGCGGAGGATCACCAGCTCATCATGCGGGCTCGTGCTGCCTGCCTTGGCTGACAAGGGGTGTGCCATCTGGATGGCGCGCGCCGCGTCCAGCAAGGCTTCACGGCACTCACGCGGCATGGGTGTACCGCAGGCCAGCCACATGGTGGCCATGACGCGTTGGCCTGCCCAACCCAGAGGGCTGTCCAGCAGGCGACTGTCGCTCGCACGAACGGTGCCGCGTTCCAGCCACACGCCGGGCAATTCGATCTCCTGAGTGAAGCGGCCTTGCTGGTGGGCAGGGTCATCAAAAGCCTCGTTCGCGGCGGGCAGGCCCAGGGCCAGCACATCCCAGCCCATCATTTCGGCACCGGGGGCCAGCTCGAAGCGCATGCGGTTGGTGGCCACACATGATCGATAGGCCAGAGACTCTAGCGGCAGCCATTCCAGCCGCGCGCCTTCTTCGACCTTGGCCACCAGGCTTTGCACGGCTTCTGCACCGGTACTTCGGTAGAAGCGCGTGGCGCCGGGTGTGGTGATCAGGGCATGGCTGCCGGCTTGAAGTCGCAGATCGATGTCCAGCACGTCGCCACCCACCAGGCCGCCCGGCGGGTGCACGAGCACATGGTGGCAGACGCGGTCGCCCTCGGGGTAGAGCCGTTGCAGCACACGCA
>JACPOH010000159.1 GCA_016185075.1 Aquabacterium sp.
GCGCTCGATGCCCTTGACCTTCTTGCCGTACATGATCTTGTTCTTGACCACACCGAACATGTGGCAGAGCTTTTCTTCCGTATCAGCAATGAGTTCAAAAGGCAACTCGAGGTTTTCCTTGAACTTGTCGTGCGAGGCGAGGTTGTCTCGCGACACGCCGAACACAACGGCACCCGCCTTGACGAATTCCTTGTGTTTGTCACGGAATTGCATGGCCTCTGTGGTGCATCCGGGTGTATGGTCCTTCGGGTAGAAGTACAGCACCACGGTTTGCCCCACGAATGCGTGCGGTGTGAACTTCACACCGCCGGTGGCGACAGCTTCAAATTCCGGCAAAGGTTTGTTGAGCGCGGGTGTCATGTTGTAGTGATCAGCAGCCTGCTTGATTAGCCTGCAATTATAAAGTGCTTCTTGGCTTGCCCTCGTCAGCCTGGGGTAGATCCCCACAACGAGGGCATTTTTCGCATCATGGCTGGATGAGCAAGGCAGCCATGACCCGTCGGCCCTCGGCCACCAGGATGTTGTAGGTGCGCGCCGCTGCGGCCGTGTCCATGGTTTCGATACCGATGCGTGCGTTCATCAAGGGGCGCAGGACAGACGGGGGAGGGAATCGCAACTGCTTGCCGCTGCCGAAAATGACCAGTTCCGGCTGCGCCTCTGCCATGCGTTCGAAGTGGGCGCTCGTGAGATCGGCCAGGGCGCTGACATCCCAAGGCTGAACCGGCCCGGTTGGCGGCACCAGGATGCTACTGGTATGGACCTCGCCGTTGACGGACACGGAGTTTGCCGTGTAGGCGTTGATGATGTTCACGCCTTCGGCGCGGTCGGCTTGCAGTTTCATGGCGGCGAAGGGCACAGAGACAGCCTGATTTTAGTGCAGCGGGAGCAGGGGTGCCTTTTGAAGTACCTGCAGCCAGGGGGTGGCGCTGCCTTTGCCATTTGGTAGATTTGCCTGTGGTATGTCATTTTCATGACGCATCAATGACAACTTTATGGGTCTTTTTTCAGGGAGAGATGTGATGCCTTCAATGTTGAAGACGGCGCTGGCCGTCTCGCTGGCGTGTGTTGCCGGCTCCGCTTCGGCTGCTACCATTCAGTTTTCCGCCGCTGAAGCGCCTGGCGTGAGTTGCTGCGGGCTCGTTGATCCGGATGCGTTCGCGCACCTCGGCGTCAAGGTCGACAACGCGTATTGGTACCGAGACTACCGGGACACTTTTGACCTGCCCAGCCCGGCTGCCGAAGGGGAAGGTTTGGCGCTGTTCAATGCAGGCAAGGCCACGTTGACCTTGCTGTCGGCGGTCTCGCAGATCTCTTTCCAGTACTTCGTCATCACCGGCCACTCGGGCACGTACACCGCGCTGGGCAACGCTTCGCAGGTGGTTGACTCCTTCACCATCGGTGCGCCAGGGGCGGACGCGCTTGGTACCCACACCTTCTTCGGTGACATCAAGTACCTGACCTTCGCTGGCGACCCGGGGTATGTCACGGTGTCCGGCATCACGACAACCAGCGTGCCAGAGCCTGAAAGCCTCGCCTTGGTGCTCGCGGGTGCGGGTGTGGTGTCCGCCGCGTTGTCGCGACGCGCTCGTCGTCGCGCCTGAAGCGGGGGGGGGGGAGACGGGCCCGGCTGGATTCGGGAGGCCAAGCTATGAGAAACTTGGCGTTTCCCTTCATCCGTTCCCGGAGCCCGTTTTGAAACCCATCGCCAAGTCCAGCAAACTCGCCAACGTCTGTTATGACATCCGTGGGCCCGTGCTGGAAAAGGCGCGGCAGATGGAGGAAGAGGGCCACAAGATCATCAAGCTCAACATCGGCAACCTGGCGGTGTTCGGGCTGGAACCTCCCGACGAGATTGTGCAGGACATGATCCGCAACCTGTCGGGCGCGGCGGGTTACACCGACAGCAAGGGCCTGTTTGCGCCGCGCAAGTCGGTGGTGCACTACTGCCAGGAAAAAGGCATTCAGGGCGTCACGGTCGATGACGTTTATCTGGGCAATGGCGCTTCCGAGTTGATCGTGATGGCGCTCAACGCCTTGCTCAATGCGGAAGATGAAGTTCTCCTGCCTGCGCCGGACTATCCGCTTTACACGGCCGCCGTGGCGCTCTCGGGCGGGCGCCCCGTGCACTACATCTGTGATGAGCAGGCGGACTGGTACCCCGATATCGCCGACATTCGCGCCAAGATCACGCCTCGCACCAAGGCCATTGTCGTCATCAACCCGAACAATCCGACGGGTGCGCTGTACCCGGAGAGCCTGCTCAAGGAGATCATCCAGGTGGCACGTGAGCACCAGCTCATCGTGATGGCCGATGAAATCTACGACAAGACGCTGTACGACGGCGCCACGCACACGTCCATGGCATCGCTGGCCGATGACGTGCTCTTCCTGACCTTCAACGGTCTGAGCAAGAACTACCGCTCCTGCGGCTACCGCGCCGGCTGGATGGTCGTGTCGGGTGAAAAACGCCACGCCAAGGACTACATCGAGGGCCTGAACATGCTGGCGTCGATGCGCCTGTGCGCCAACACGCCCGGCCAGCTCGCCATCCAGACCGCCTTGGGCGGCTATCAGAGCATCAAGGACCTGGTCGCACCCACGGGCCGCCTGTGCAAGCAGCGCGATCTGGCCTACGAGATGCTCAACAAGATCCCCGGCGTGAGCGTGGTCAAGCCCAAGGGCGCGCTGTACATGTTCCCCAGGCTCGACCCCAAGATGTACCCCATCGCCGACGACCAGCACTTCGCGTACGAGCTGCTGGCCGAAGAGAAGGTCCTGATCGTGCAGGGTACGGGCTTCAACTGGACGCACCCGGATCATTTCCGCCTGGTCTTCCTGCCCAACAGCGATGACCTGGCCGAGGCGATCAACCGCATTGCGCGCTTCCTGGAAGGCTATCGCAAGCGTCACGCCTCAGCGGCTGCCTGACTTCCTTTTCCATGCGGTGCGCGCCAACCGGCGTCCCGCGGACGTTTTCTTCAAGAGAGATTCGAATGAGCCAACAACAACTGCGACCCGTGAAGGTCGGCCTGCTGGGTATTGGTACCGTCGGTGGCGGTACGTTCACCGTGCTGCAGCGCAACCAGGAAGAAATCCGTCGCCGCGCCGGCCGGGGCATCGAGATTGCCATGGTGGCCGACCTCAACACCGAGCGTGCCAAGGAAGTCGTGGGCAACGCCGCCCAGGTGGTGGCCGATGCGCGTGCCGTGATCGCCAACCCCGAGATCGACGTGGTGGTGGAGCTGATCGGCGGCTATGGCATTGCCAAGGCCCTGGTGCTGGAAGCGATCGCCGCGGGCAAGCACGTGGTCACCGCCAACAAGGCGCTGCTGGCCGTGCATGGCACCGAGATCTTTGCCGCCGCGCGTGCCAAGGGCGTGATGGTGGCGTTCGAGGCCGCCGTGGCCGGCGGCATCCCCATCATCAAGGCGCTGCGTGAAGGCCTGACCGCCAACCAGATCCAGTGGGTGGCCGGCATCATCAACGGCACCACCAATTTCATCCTGTCCGAGATGCGTGACAAGGGCCTGGACTTCGACGTGGTGCTGAAAGAGGCGCAACGCCTGGGTTATGCCGAAGCCGACCCCACCTTCGACATCGAAGGCGTGGACGCCGCGCACAAGGCCACCATCATGAGCGCCATTGCCTTTGGTGTGCCTGTTCAGTTCGACAAGGCCCATGTGGAAGGCATCACCAAGCTGTCGGCCACGGACATCAAGTACGCCGAGCAGCTGGGCTACCGCATCAAGCTGCTGGGCATTGCGCGCCGTCAAGAGGTCAATGGAAAGGTCGTGGGCATCGAGTTGCGCACGCACCCCACACTCGTGCCGATGCGCCGCCTGATCGCCAACGTCGAGGGCGCCATGAACGCCGTGATGGTGCAGGGCGATGCCGTGGGCACGACCATGTACTACGGCAAGGGCGCCGGCTCCGAGCCGACCGCATCCGCCGTGGTCGCCGACCTGGTGGACATCGCCCGCCTGATCGACGCCGCCCCAGCCGCGCGCGTGCCCTACCTGGCCTTCCAGCCCGACTCGATGTCGACGCTGCCCATCCTGCCGATCGAGGACGTGGTGACGTCCTTCTACCTGCGCCTGCGTGTGGCCGACAAGGCCGGCGTGCTGGCCAAGATCACCGGCATCCTGGCCGAGCAGGGCATCTCGATCGACGCCGTGATCCAGCGCGAGGCCGATGAAGTCAGCGGCGAAGGCAACCAGACCGATCTGATCATCCTGACGCACGACACCAAGGAAGGTGCGATGAACCAGGCCGTGGCCACCATGCAGGCCCTGCCGACTGTGCTGGCCCCGATCGTGCGTCTGCGCAAGGAAGAGCTCGCCTGATCATGAAATACATCTCTACACGCGGTGACAAGACCGAACGCGGTTTCGCCGAGATCCTGCTCGAAGGCCTGGCTCCCGATGGCGGCCTGTACCTGCCCACGTCCTACCCCAAGATCGATGACGCGACGCTGACGAAGTGGCGCGGCTTGAGCTATGCCGAGCTGGCTGGCGAGATCCTGTCGCTGTACATCGACGACATCCCCCAGGCGGACGTGAAGGCCCTGGCCGCCAAGACCTACACCAAGGCGGTGTACGGTTTTGACGAGATCACGCCGCTGAAGCCCCTGGAGCCCGGTCTGGCGCTGCAAGCCTTGTCCAACGGCCCCACGCTGGCCTTCAAGGACATGGCCATGCAACTGCTGGGCAACCTGTTCGAGTACGAACTGGCACTTCGTGGCGAGTCGCTCAACATCCTGGGCGCCACCTCGGGCGACACCGGCAGCGCAGCGGAATACGCCATGCGCGGCAAGAAGGGCGTGCGCGTGTTCATGTTGTCGCCCAACGGCCGCATGAGCCCTTTCCAGCAGGCCCAGATGTTCAGCCTGCGGGACCCCAACATCCACAATCTGGCCGTCGAAGGCGTGTTCGACGACGCCCAAGACATCGTCAAGGCCGTCTCCAATGACCTGGAGTTCAAGCGCAAGTACAAGATCGGCACGGTCAACTCGATCAACTGGGCGCGCCTGCTGGCCCAGGTGGTGTACTACTTCGCCGGTTACTTCTACGCCACCAAGTCCAACAGCGAGAAGGTCAGCTTCACGGTGCCTTCGGGCAACTTCGGCAATGTGTGTGCCGGCCACGTGGCCCGCATGATGGGTCTGCCCATCGACACGCTGGTGGTGGCCACCAACGAAAACAACGTGCTCGACGAGTTCTTCCGCACAGGCAGCTACCGTGTGCGGGGCAGTGCCGAGACGTACGAGACCTCGTCGCCCTCGATGGACATCTCCAAGGCATCGAACTTCGAGCGCTTCGTGTTCGACCTGCTGGGCCGCGATGGTGCCAAGGTCAAGCACTTGTTCAAGGACGAGATCGAGCAACGCGGCGAGTTCCACCTCACCGCCGAAGAGTTTGCCAAGGTGGCCAACTATGGCTTCGTGTCGGGCACCAGCAAGCACAGCGACCGCCTGGCCACGATCAAGGACACCTTCGAGCGCTTTGGCGTGATGATCGACACCCACACCGCCGATGGCCTGAAGGTGGCGCGCGAGCACACCAAGCCCGGCGTGACCATGCTGGTGCTCGAAACCGCCTTGCCTGCGAAGTTCGCCGACACCATCGTGGAGGCCACGGGCCGCCAGCCCGATCGCCCCAGCTGGATCAAGGGCCTGGAAGGCCTGGAAGCCTTGCCCAAGCGCTTTGTGGTCGTGCCCAACAGCGTCCAGCAGGTCAAGGACTACATCGTCCGGCATTGCAACGACTGACGCCACCCACCATCGACATCAACGAGCAAAGGCGAGCCATGGCCACGGCCTTCAAGCCCCTGATGCCTCTGGATGAGGCCTGGATCAAGCTGCGGGCGGCTGTCGAGCAGCACGTGGCGGGTATGCAAGGTCAGCGCCAGACCGAATCGGTCAGCAGCTTCGAGGCCCTGGGCCGGGTGTTGGCGCAAGCGGTGGTGTCGCCGGTGGACGTCCCACCGCTGGACAACAGCGCCATGGATGGCTACGCGGTTCGTGCGGCTGACCTGGCTCAGGCGGGGCAGGTTGATGCCGCCCCCGACGCGGTGAGCTTGCCCCAGGCCCAGCGCATCGCGGCCGGGCAGGTTGGCGTGGCGCTAGAGGCGGGGCAATGCGCCCGCATCTTCACCGGTGCCCCTGTGCCCCAAGGCGCCGACGCCGTGGTCATGCAGGAGCACACCACGGCTGACCCAAGCACGGGCGCCGTGCGTTTCAATGAACCCGTGACAGCCGGGCAAAACATCCGTCGCCGAGGCGAAGACATTTCCCAAGGCCAAACCGTGTTGCATGCCGGCTTGCGCCTGACGGCGGCGGCGCTGGGTGTGGCCGCGTCGGTTGGTGCGGCAGAACTGGCCGTGTTCAAGCGCCCTCGCGTGGGCATCCTGACCACCGGCAACGAGCTGGTGATGCCGGGGCAGCCTCTGCCGGCCGGTGCCATCTACAACAGCAATCGCCACACGCTGCGTGGCCTGGTGGAGGCATGCGGTGGTCAGGCTCAGGATCTGGGTATCGTGCCAGACAAGCTGGAGGCCACCCGCGCCGCCCTGCGCCAGGCTGCAGAAACCAGCGACCTGGTCATCAGCAGCGGTGGCGTGTCGGTGGGCGAAGAAGACCATTTGCGCCAGGCCGTTCTGGCCGAAGGTGGGCTCGATTTCTGGGCCTTGGCCATCAAGCCGGGCAAGCCCTTCGTGTTCGGCTGGCTGCAACGCGCCGATGGCAGTCGGGCGCTTTACATGGGCCTGCCGGGCAACCCGGTGGCCAGCTACGTCACGTTCCTGCTGCTGGCACGCCCGGTGCTGGGCGTGCTCGCGGGTGAGCCCTGGGCCTTGCCGCAGGCGCTGAGCCTGGTTGCCGACTTCAGTTGGCCCAAGGCCGACAAGCGCCGTGAGTTTGCGCGTGCCCGGCTCAAGGCCGATGGCCGTGTCGACCTGTACCCCAATCAGGGCTCGGGCGTGCTGACTTCAGCCGTGTGGGCAGACGGGGTGGTTGATCTGCTTCCTGGTCAAACCGTGCAGCCCGGCGATACAGTGGCCTATCTGCCGCTGAGCGAGTTGCTGCAACCCGCCGGCACCGCCCGTCAGTTTGTTGCTGGCTGATCAGCCTGTTCATCATGAAAATTCAAGTGCGTTACTTCGCTTCGGTGCGAGAGAAGCTCGGCGCGGGCGAAACCCTGTCGCTGGATGGCGCGGATGCGCCCCGCACCGTGGGGCAGTTGCACGGCTGGCTGGCCCGGCAGTCGGCCACCCATGCCGCGGCGCTGGACGACACGCGCGGCCTGCGCATGGCCCTGAACCAGACCCTGTGCGATGCCGACGAGCCCTTGCATGACGGTGCCGAGGTGGCTTTTTTCCCACCGGTGACGGGAGGCTGACGTGAGCGCCCCGACCTCCTCACCAGCCGTGTTGCCAGGGGCGGGCCGCAGCCTGGAGGCCGCATTGGCCTGTGTTCAGGTGGCCCCGGATGATTTCGACCTGTCCACGGAAGTGGCTCGTTTGCGTGCGGGTGACGTGGGCGTGGGGGCCGTGGTGAGCTTCGTCGGGACTGTGCGAGAGTGGCGAGCCCAGGCGGGGCAGGGGGCCGAGCCGGCCGAACATGCCTCCATCATGGAGCTGGAGCACTACCCGGGCATGACCGAGCGCAGCATCGCCATGCTGATTCTGGAGGCCTGGCGGCGTTTTGATGTGCGTGGCGTGCGCGTCATTCACCGCGTCGGGCCCTTGAAAGTGAGCGACCAGATCGTGCTGGTGGCGGTCAGCTCGGCGCACCGTGGCCAGGCTTTCCAGTGCGCTGAATTCCTGATGGACTGGCTCAAGACCCAGGCGCCGTTCTGGAAAAAGGAAAGCGCAGGCGGTGAAAGCCGCTGGGTCGATGCCCGCAGCGCCGACGATGAGGCCGCCGCCCGCTGGGGCGCTGTGGGGCTGCCCAACGCGCCGACCGGGGCCGCGAGCTGAGCGTCTTGGGCCTCTGCCTGGCGCGCCAGGCCTATTCATGTGCGCATGTTGCCCACATGCCCGTGTTGATGTCGTGTTGTTAAACGGTTGAGGTATCAATCTGCGCCGCAGCATGCCGATATAGCCTCACTTTCAGAGTATAAAAACCGGGCATGCTGTCGATTGATGTCTATACCTGCTATGCGGTCGCAGGCGCGGGCTCCCTGGTGGGGCTGGGCCTGCTGGCCATGGTTCGCACGGAACAAGCCCGTGTGCGCTACGCATTGGGGCTGTTTCGCTGGTCGCTGTTGTGCCTGTCGGCCTTGCTGTGCGTGCAACTCAGCCCGCTGAACATGCGGCCGGAGGTCACCAAGGCCGCGGTCGGTTTCGCGGGCATGGGCGTGGCCTTGCTGGCCTGGGCCTTTCGGCAGCTCAACGGGCGCCGAACCTACCCCGTGGCTGGCTTGATGGCCGTGCTGCTGGTGGGCCTGGCCCTCTGGGGCGGCGCCGTCTGGGGCTCGGACGCCCAGTATGTTCAGGTCATCGGCATCGTTTTCGGCCTGGTCAGCGTCGGCATGGCCCTGGATCAGGGGCTTATCACCATCCAGAACGGCAAGTTCACTGGCAGTGACCTGTGTTTGCTGGTGGCGGCCTGCGCGTTCGCCGTGAATTGGCTCATCCTGGTCTACTGGGCCTTCACCCAGCCCGGGCCTTATCCCTCACATTGGTTGCACACGCCGGATTGGCTCATGCCGGTCACGGGCCTGAGTTTTGCGCTCTTGCCCCTGGCGGTGTCGTCCGTGGTGTTTGCTTCGGTGAACGATCGCCTGATGCAGCAGCTGCGTGCCCGTTCGCTGTCGGACGACCTGACGGGCGCGCTGTCGCGCCGGGGGCTGCGTGAGCTCGGTGAGCGCATGGTGGCCCTGCAATCGACCCAGGCGAGCATCCTGGCTGTGCTGATGATCGACATCGACCTGTTCAAGGATGTGAATGACCGATACGGCCATGCCACGGGCGATGACGTCTTGCGCCACGTCACCAACACCGTGCGCGATCACCTGCGGGAAGATGCCCTGCTGGCCCGCTACGGTGGCGAGGAGTTCTCCGTGCTGCTGCCGGTTCGCTCGCGTCTGGAGGCGCAGGCGATTGCCGAGCGCGTGCGTGAAATCGTCGAGCTCAGCCCCTTCGAGACCCGAACGGGCGAAATGAGTTGATCTTCCTCAAGCCATGCGGGTGAGCAGGGCTTGAAATGTCTGGCCATCGCCTTATCTTCATGAGCAATCAGCTCTGCATCCGATGCGGGGCCCCACCGACCACCGGGAGTGCTCATGCGACTCGACAAACTCACCACCAAATTTCAGGAAGCGCTGACCGAGGCCCAGAGCCTGGCGGTGACGCGCGACAACCCCTACATCGAACCCGCCCACATCCTGCTGGCCATGCTGCGCCAGGACGATGGCCCGCGCGCCTTGCTGGAAAAAGCCGGCGTCAAGGTGCCGGGGCTGGCCACCGAGCTGGAAAAACAGATCGACAAACTGCCGCAAGTGCAGGGCGCCGATCAGGTGCAAGCCGGGCGCGACACGGTCAGCCTGCTGCAAGGCGCCGAGAAAGAAGCCCACAAGCAGGGCGACCCCTACATTGCCAGCGAGATGTTCCTGCTGGCCCTGGCCGATCACAAGGGTGACACGGCCTCCGTGGCGCGCGACTTCGGTTTGAACCGCAAGGCGCTGGAAGCCGCCGTCAAAGCCGTCCGAGGAGACCAGAAGGTGGACAACCCCGAAGCCGAAGGCCAGCGCGAAGCGCTCAAGAAATACACCTTGGACCTGACCGAGCGCGCCCGTGCTGGCAAGCTCGACCCGGTGATCGGCCGCGACGAAGAAATCCGCCGTGCCATCCAGGTGCTGCAGCGCCGCTCCAAGAACAACCCCGTGCTGATCGGCGAGCCGGGCGTGGGCAAGACCGCCATCGTGGAAGGCCTGGCCCAGCGCATCGTGGCCGGCGAAGTGCCCGATACCCTGAAGAACAAGCGCGTGCTGGTGCTCGACATGGCCTTGCTGCTGGCCGGTGCCAAGTACCGTGGCGACTTCGAAGAGCGCCTCAAGAACGTGCTCAAGGAAGTGGCCAAGGACGAAGGCCAGACCATCATGTTCATCGACGAGATCCACACCATGGTCGGTGCGGGCAAGGCCGATGGCGCGATGGACGCCGGCAACATGCTCAAGCCCGCCCTGGCGCGCAGCGAGCTGCATTGCATCGGCGCGACCACGCTGGACGAATACCGCAAGTACATCGAAAAGGACGCGGCGCTCGAGCGGCGCTTCCAGCCGGTGATGGTGGAGGAGCCGACCGTCGACGAGGCGGTGGCGATTCTCTTCGGCATCCGCTCGCGGTACGAGGATCA
>JACPOH010000160.1:0-4084 GCA_016185075.1 Aquabacterium sp.
CGACCTGGCCAGCGTTGATGATGTGGTGATCGGGCGCGACTACCCGCAACCCATCGTGATGCACGACGAGGCCCGGGCCGAAACGCTGGAACGCTACGCGGTGCTCAAGACCGCCACGGACAAGGACATCCAGAAGCTGGCGCGCAAGAAGCCAGCGAAAAAGTCGGGCTGAGCCCGGCCTGAACTGGGATCAGAACAGCTCGACGTCGCCGACGTGGGTGTCCTCGGACGCGAGCACGCCGCCGCGCACAAGCGCTTCGAAGCACAGCACCTGGTTGCGCCCCTGGTGCTTGGCCTGGTAGACGCCCTGGTCGGCGCGGGCAAAGGCCACGTTGGGGGTGTCCTTGTGCTGGATCTCGGTGAAGCCCACGCTCACCGTCACCCGGTTGACCTGCGGGAAGGGGTAGGACTCGACATTGCGCCTGAAGCGCTCGAAGGCCCCCATGGCGTCGGCCTCTGTGCCGCCACGCAACAAGATCACGAACTCCTCACCGCCAAAGCGGTAGAGCCGGTCGTAGTGCCGGAAGGACTGACGCATGATGCGCGCCACCAGCACCAGCACCTCGTCACCGATCAGGTGCCCGAAGCCGTCATTGACCCGCTTGAAATGGTCGATGTCGACCACGCCCAGCCAATAGCCGGTCACCGGCACCGAACGACGCTCGCCGACCGGTACCTGGTGAAGGTCAGCGGCGATGGGCATCGACGCCTTCAGGAAGGAGGCATCGAAAGTCTGGCGATTGAGCAGCCCCGTGAGCGCATCGCGCTGACTGGACTCCAGCAGGTTCTGGAAGTTGCCGAACACCTTGAGCAGGGTCTGGATCGGCCTGAGCGCCTGCAGGGACAAGGGCTTGTCGGACCAGACCTCGATCACGCCAGGCAGCCCGACCTCCACCTGCAAAGGCAGCACGGTCACATGGCGCAAGGCTGGGTCCGTGGCCACGTCCTCGCTCAACTCGGCCTGCTCCAGCAGACGGGCCTCCATCACCGATGCGCGCATCGGGTAGGCCCCGACGGGCGGCAGAGATTCGAGGTCGACCCAGGGAGGGTCACTCACCGTCAGCTGTCCCCGGCGTGCCAGGCCGCTGCACAACCAGTGCCGCTGCTCCTCATCGCGCCCCACGAGCCGGTACACGCCCACGCTGCTCACGGAGAGCAACTCCAGCACCCCCTGAGCCAGAGACACGTCCAGCATTTCGCGGTCACGTTGGGCCGTCAGGGCTGCCAGATGCGAAATAGCCTCCTCCGCAACCGGGTGAACGGTGGCGGCGGGGGGTGGGGTTGCGTGCTTGGCCAACAAATGTTTACTGCTGTGAATCAGAGCACCGGCTCATGCTGCGCCGCGTAACGCGCCACCAGGGCCAGCAACTCTTCTTCGCCGTACGGCTTGCCCAGGTAGTGGTTCACACCCAGCTCGGTTGCGTAGTCACGGTGCTTTTGCGCGATTCGCGAGGTGATCATGATGACCGGCAGATCAGACAACTTCTGATCCGCACGGATGTTGCGAACGAGGTCGAAGCCATCCATGCGGGGCATTTCAATGTCTGACAGTACCACCGAGGGGCGCTCTTGTGCCAGCAATTCGAGGGCTTCCAACCCGTCTTTTGCGAGCATCACGCGATAACCTTCACGCGCCAGCAGGCGTTGGGTCACCTTGCGGACCGTCAGAGAGTCATCCACGACCAGGACCAAGGGCGCCTGAGGCTCCGAGGATGCGGCCTCCTGCTTGGCCTTGTTGGGCTGCTTGCTGTCGGCCTGCAGCCAGTCACCGAGGTCGGGGCCCGCCGAAGCCAGCGCCTGCGCGGTCTGGGCGTGCGCACGGTCGCCATACACGGTCGCCAGCGCCACCGGGTTGTAGATGAGGGAGACGGCGCCCGAAGCCAGCAGCGTCATGCCCGCCAGGCCTGGCAGGCGCGCCAGTTGGGGCCCCAGGTTCTTGACGACCACTTCCTGGTTGCCCAGCACTTCGTCCACGTGCAACGCGACGCGCTGCTGGGCCGAGCGCACGATCACCACCGGCAGGGTACGCCCGCCTTCCAGACCACGCGGGCTGAAGTCCAGCAAGGCGCCCAGCCAGTAGAAGGGCAACACCAGGTCGGCAAAGGCATAGCTGCCCTGCTGGTAGGCCTGCACCACCTCTTGTGGTCGCGCGCGACGCACCATCTCGATCAGGTGAGTCGGCACGGCGATGTTGATGGCGCCGCAGCGCAGCATCACCACCTTGGTGACTGCGGTGGTCAGCGGCAGGATCAGCGTGAAGCTGGTGCCCTTGCCGGCCGATGTGGCCGTTTCGATGCGGCCGCCCATGGCGTTCACTTCGGAGCGGACCACGTCCATGCCTATGCCACGGCCGGCCAGTTCGGTGACGGACTCGGCCGTCGAGAAACCGGAGGTGTAGATCAGTTGCGCCAGTTCGGCTTCGCTGGGCTGTTCGTCCGGGCGCAGCAGGCCCATGGCCACACCACGCAGGCGGATGCGCTCCAGGTTCAGGCCGGCGCCATCGTCACGGAACTCGATGGCCACTTCGTTGCCTTCATGGCGCAATGCCACGATGACCTGGCCGGTGGCGTCCTTGCCGTTGGCCGTGCGGGTGGCCGCATCTTCGATGCCGTGCGTGATGCAGTTGCGCAGCAAGTGCTCGAACGAGCCGGTCATGCGCTCCAGCACGCCACGGTCGATTTCGGTGGAGCCACCCTGGATGTCCAGGCGCACCTGCTTGCCGGTTTCCTTGGCCGCCTGGCGCACCACGCGGTAGAGGCGATCGGACAGGCCATCGAACTCCACCATGCGGGTGCGCAGCAGGTCATCCTGCAGGTCGCGCGTGAGGCGTGCCTGGGCGGCCAGCTGGTCTTCTGCGGTTTCCAGGTTGCGCTGCAAGGTGCGCTGCACCGTGGCCACGTCGTTGACCGACTCGGCCATCATGCGGGTCAGCTCCTGGAAGCGTGTGTAGCGGTCGAACTCCAGCGGGTCGAAGTTCTGGCTCATGGCGCGGGCCGCTTCCATGCGGGTGCTGAGCTGGGTTTCGGCCTGCAGTTCGATGTCGCGCAGTTGCTGGCGCAGACGTTCCAGGTTGTCGGTCAGATCGGTCAGGGAGCCGCGAATCTGGCCGACCTGAGACTGCAGGCGGGTACGCGTGATGCTGACCTCGCCGGCGTGATTGACCAGGCGATCCAGCAGCTGCGGGCGCACACGCACAGCGGCCTGCGATGGGCCTTGCACGTGTTCACGCTCCACACGCACCGACGGGACCAGGTTGGCGCTGCGCAGGCTGGCCCAGTCGATGGGCTCGAGCTTGGCCTCGCCGGCTTGACGCGGCATGATCGGCGTCACCGCCTCCGGCAAGGCCTGGGGTGCCACCTCTGCCACGGGCTCGGCCATGGCGGGGCGCTCGGGCTCGGGCACCGGCACGACGGGTTCGGCAGGCGGCAGTGAGCGACCAGCCTGCTCGTCGTAGCTCTGGGCATCACGGGCGCGCAGGGCCTCGAACACCTCGACCAGACGGTCGACACGGCCTTCCAGCGGCGCCACGTCTGCGGGCATGATGTGATCCGACGCGAGCAGGCGCTCGATCGTGGACTCCATGCGGTGCGCCAGCTCGCCAAGGCGCATGGCCCCGGCCAGACGTGCGCCGCCCTTGAAGGTGTGCAGCGTGCGCATGCAGGCGGCTGCCGCCGCAGGGTGATCCGGCATCTCCAGCCACTGACGGGTCTGGCTGGCCAGTTGAGGCAGCAACTCTTGCGCTTCTTCTTCGAAGATGGGGAAGAGGTCCGCGTCGACATTGTCCTGTGCATCGATGTCGGACTCGTCGTCCCAATGCACCGGCCCGGCTCCGCTCAAGCCCGGCACGCCGGGCACCGCGCCCTGCAGGGCATCGGCTTCGGGCGTCAGGGGCTCGAAGGCCTTGAACTCGGCCACGCCCAAGGGCGCAGGCTGGGTAACTTCGGCCTCGGCCTCGTCGCCCGAGCGCACCAGGCGCAAATGCGGGCGGGACTCTTCAACAGGCAAGTCGCCCAACAACGAGTCAGAGGGATGCTGCGAGGCCCCCTCAGGTGCAAAGGGGTCGACATGCGGCGGCGTGGTCAAC
>JACPOH010000160.1:4137-8117 GCA_016185075.1 Aquabacterium sp.
AAGGCATGCTCCAGCAAGCGAGCCAGTTGCGACAGCTCGGTGTAGCCCACGGTGCCGGAATTGCCAGCCAGGGAGTGCGCCAGCGCGATGGCGTCATCCCCCACAGGGCGATGCAGCTCCAGCGCCCACTCGCCCAGGGAGGTGCTCAGGCGACGCGATTGCTCATCGGCTTCATTGAGGTAGATGTTGAACAGCGGGATGCTGATGCGCAGAGGGCCCACGACCTTGACTTGCTCGTCAACCGGCTCGGTTTGCTCACCGTGGACCTGCTCGCCGCTGCCTGGCTCAGCTGGCTCAACTGGCGCAGCTGCATCAACCGGCTCGCTGGCCTCGACCTCACCTGCCGGCAGGTCCACCAGATCACCCGCCTGCGTCGGGTCGTTGTCATCCAGGAGCACGAACTCCTTGGGATCGGTCAGTGTGACCTCTGCCAGCGGCTCTTCCGCCGCTTCTTGGAATTCAGAATACAAGTCGGCCGGCTTGGACGGCGCATGGATGGTTTCCACCACCATCGACGATGGCGCCGCGCTCGTGGCGGCATCCAGATCCAGCACGATCAGCTCGTGTTCGGCCAGAGATTCGTCCGTCAAGGCCTGAGGCTGTGTGTCAACCTCAGGCAGCGCCTCAGGGTCCAGAACCGTGTCGGACTCGACCACCGTTTCGACGACCGTTTCAAGCTCAGGCAAGGCCAGCTCGGGCATCTCCACCGACTCGACTGGCGTGGGCACCGCATCAGGCAGCGCCAGATCGTCAAAGGACAGCGGCGCCACCACGGGCTCGACCTGCTCGGCCAGTTCATCAACGGCCTGGTCCAGGGACGGCAGTTCCCAGTCCACACCCAGGGGCACGGGCTTGGGCTCATCCAGCAAAACCGGCGCTGGCTCCGCCAGCGTTTCGATCACAGGCGCGGCAGGGGCAGGCTCTTCAGGCTCACCACCATCGGGCTCAACGGCAGCGCCAGAACCCGCGTCAGAGAGACTTTTGCGCTGGCCGTGCAGGCGCAGGGCATCGGCCACCTCGATCACCGGCTGCGCCGTCCAACCAGCATCCTGCTTGGCAGAGATGGCATCCGTCCACAAGGCGAAGTGCCCCAGCAACTCGGCCGTGACCGCCTGCAGATCCTCGCTCGCAGGCGCTTGCGATGCGAGCCAGGCGTTGTACATCTGTTCGCAGGCCCAGCCGGCCTCGCCGTACTCCTTGAGGCCCACCATGCGTGAGCTGCCCTTGAGCGTGTGGAAGCCGCGACGCACAGCGGTGAGCGAGCCCACATCATCGGGCTGCGTGGCCAGGTGCACCAAGGCCTGCTGCATGTTGTCGATGACCTCGCGCGCTTCTTCCAGGAAGATGTCGCGCATCTCGTCGTCTTCTTCCAGCCCGGTTTCTTCGGTCACGGCAACAGGGGCGAGCGACAAGGGCGCCTGCGGCGGGAAGTGAGGCTCTGGCTGCAGGGTGGCCGCGTCCGACACCGAGGCGGTGAAATCCGTGAGCACCTGCGAGACTTGCTCGCGCGCCGCGGCGAGGGCCGCCTCATCGGCGCTGGCCTGAGCGGATTCAATGGCCGCCTGGGCAGCGGCCACGCTTTCAGCCAGGCCCGCCTGCTCCTGCACATGCGGCGTTTCGGCCAGTTTCTGCAACTGCTCCGACACCTCGCTCAACGAAGCGTCATCACGCTCCAGCACTTCGGCGACTTCTTCGACCACCGCATGCGCTTCTTCCATCTGCACATGCTGCGCGACGAACTCTACGGGGTCATCCTGGGTTTTTTTTTCTCGGCCCATGACCGGTGCCAGCACGCCCGTGGCTTCGTCCATCGCGAACAGGGACTTGGCCAAGGCGGGCTGCACCCCCATCATGTCGATGAGGAAGCCCAGCGCCCCCAGGTTGGTGGCCAGGCGATCAAATACGCCTTCTTGCGCGGCCTGATCCAGGTCGGCCCCGGGTACCAGCAGGTGGTCAACGGCGTCGCGCATGCGCACGGTTGCGTGCGCCGCGACGTCCAGACCCAGCACGGCGAGCACACCGCGCATGGATTGCAATTGATTCGGCACGTTCACCAGCGGGGTCGTGTCCTTGGGATCACGGAAGAACTGGTCGATGTGTTTTTCGCAGTCGGTCAGCGTCGTGCGCAATTCCTGGACCACGCTACCGATCGTCTGGCGATCGGACACGCGGCGGTACAGGTCCTCCATCCAGGCTTCCAGCGGCTGGGCATCATGGCCATCGCTGACGCTGGTGATGCGCTGCGCGAGACGCTGCACGCGCTGTTGTTGATCGGGGTTGTCGAACTCGCCATCTTCCAGGGCGGCCTCGACGTACAACAGGCTGGTGGCCACTTCCATGGCCAGCGCCGGTTCAGGCGACTTGGCCGCCTGCACGGTGTGGTTCACCGCATGGGTCAAGGCATCTGCCAGCGACTGCCCTTGGGGAAAAAGGCGCCGCAAGGAATCACTGACCAGCGAAAACTGTTCGTTCAAGCCCCCCAGCCGCAGCAATTCCCCCGCCGCCACAGCCGACCAGCCGTCCTTGGCGCCGGCCACGCGCTTGAGTGCCTGCGCCACCCAGGCAGGGTCGTACTTGCCCAGTGTCGAGGCCTGCAGATCAACAGGCTTGTGGCGCTCCAGACCAAAGGTGCGACGCACGCGCGCCAGCACCGAGTTGTCGGCAGCAGGCACATCAGAGGCCTGCGCACAGAAGAACAGCAGCTCATTGGCCAGCCGGTCCGATGGCGTAGCGTTGCCCTTGACCAGCACGCGCAACTGGCTGAGCAGCTGCGACAGCACGCGCTTGGCGTGCACGCTCAAAGGTACATGAGCGCCGGCCAGGCCTTCCAGGAAACCGCTGGCCAGCATCCAGGTGGCGGACTCACGGTGAGCGGCACGCAGCGCCGCCCCACGGGCCAGGGAGGCGCACAAATCGGCCAGGGCCACGGCATCAGCGGGCTGGTTGCGCTTGAGCAGGTTCAGCAAGCCGGTTTCGAAATCATCCACGGTGGCCGCATCGGCCGCACGGGGCGACACGTCCTCGGGCGGGGCCAGCGGCGCTTCGAGTGACAGGTCGGGCCAGTCCTGAGACCAGAGGTCGGTCGGGCGCGGCAGCACGCTGCCTGCACGGGCCATCAAGGCTTCGTACTGAGGGAACAGCGCCATGGCCGACACGGGCTTGCCCGCCAGGCGTCGGCTGACATAGTCCAGCAAGGCAAACGAAGCCTTCTCGACATCACGCACCGCGTCTTCAGTGATGGACTGCGGGCGGTTCACAAACTTCTGAACCACGGCTTCAGCCGCGCGCAGCAGGGTCGCGCCAGCGGGCACACCGGCCAGCTCCAGCGCGCCCACACCCTGGTGGATCTGCTGGCGTGCCGTGCGCAGGATGGCAGGGTCCATGGCGTCCATGTCGGACAGCCCGGCCGATGTCACATCCTTGAGGCAACGGTGCAGCGCCTTGTGGGCCGCATCCAGCGACTTGCGCAGTTCCTCGTGAACCCAGGCCAGGGCACTGAGGTCATCGGAGGGCGAAGGAGCGTCGTTGTGCAAGCTGTCCATGGTTCATTCGCTCTCTCAGGAAGCGATCTTGAATCGGGCCACCGATTGTTGAAGTTCGTTGGCGGTCCTGGACAATTCACGCACCAGCTGCGTGGTTGAACGGGTACCTTCACCGGTCTGCTCGGTCACGGCAAAAATGTGCTGGATGTTGGACACCACCACATTGGCTGATTCGGCTTCCTTCAAGGCCTGCGAAGAAATCTGCTCAATCAGCTCGGCGAGTCGGCGAGACACGCGGTCGATGTCGCCCAGCGCGGACCCGGCGGCGTCAGACAGTCGGGCCCCTTCCACCACACCCTGGGTGGAGCGTTCCATGGCGGCCACGGCGTCTTGCGTGTCGGTCTGAATGGTGCGCACCAGAGCGGCAATTTCGCGGGTTGCGTCAGCCGAGCGTTCAGCCAGACGCTGCACTTCTTCGGCCACCACCGAGAAGCCTCG
>JACPOH010000075.1 GCA_016185075.1 Aquabacterium sp.
CCAAGGTCAATGGCGAGCCGGTGGCCCTGCGCACGGAGCTGCGCAGTGGTGACGTGGTCGAGATCGTCACGGCCGCCAGTGCCAAGCCCAACCCGAGCTGGCTGAACTTCGTTCGCACGGGCCGGGCGCGCTCCAAGATCCGCCACTACCTCAAGAACATGGAAGCCGAGGAGTCGCTGGAGCTGGGGGAGAAGCTGTTGATGCAGGCCCTGCGGGCCGAAGGGCTGACCATGCCGGTGGGCGACGAGACCACGGAAGGCGACGCTGGCGTGCTGTGGCAGAGCCTGACCCGCTGGGGTGGCAACCGCAGCCGCGACGAACTGCTGGCCGACATTGGCCTGGGCCGCAAGATCGCGACCATGGTGGCCAAGCGCCTGGCGCAGCTCATGGCCGAGTCGGGTGCCAAGCCGGATGCCCTGACGCTGACCCTGGGTCGCTTCTCGGATGAAACACCGGCGCACGGTTCGGTCATCATCGATGGCAGCGAAGGTGCCACGGTACAGCTGGCACCGTGCTGTTGCCCGGTGCCGGGCGACCCGATCGCGGGTTACCTGGGGCGCGGCGAAGGCCTGGTCGTGCACACGCAGTCTTGCGGTGTGGGCAAACGGCTGTTCGAGCGCGACAGCGAGCGCTGGATCGACGTGAGCTGGTCCGACGAGCCCACGCGCCTGTTCGAGACGGCCTTGAAGGTGCTGGTCGCCAACGGCAAGGGCGTGCTGGCCCAGGTGGCGTCGGCCATCAGCAGCGCGGAAACAGACATCACCCACATCGAGATGGGTGACGAACGCCTGGGTGAGACCGCAGAGCTGAAGCTCACGGTGGCCGTGCGCGACTCGGAGCACCTCGCCGATGTCATCCGTACCTTGAAGCGCTGCTCCGTGGTGCTCAAGGCCGAGCGCTTCAGTCAGTGACTGGTGGGCGGTGCGGGGTAGCTGACCTTGATGATTTCCAGGCGCTCCAGGCCGCCTGGCGTCATCAGTTGAACCTCGTCACCCTCGCGTGCCTTGAGCAGGGCGCGCGCAATGGGCGAAATCCAGCTGACTTCACCTTGCAGGTTGTCGACCTCGTCGATGCCCTTGATCGTGATGGTGCGTGACACGCCCTGCATGTTTTCGTAGGTGACGGTGGCACCAAAGAACACCTGATCGCGGCCATGGTGCAGGCTGGGGTCGGCCACTTCGGCGATGTCCAGGCGCTTGGTCAGGAAGCGGATGCGGCGGTCGATTTCGCGCAGGCGCTTCTTGCCGTAGATGTAGTCGCCGTTTTCCGAGCGGTCGCCATTGGAGGCTGCCCAGTGCACGATCTCGACAATCTTGGGGCGCTCGATGTCGATCAGGTTCAGCAGTTCCGTGCGCAGGCGCTGGTAGCCCTGCGGCGTGATGTAGTTCTTGCCCCCGGCGGGCAGTGGCGGCAATGACAAATCATCGTCATCGTCGTTTTCTGGTTCCTTGGTGAACGCTTTGCTCATGGAAGGCGATTGTGCCCAATCCTGGGGGGCAGATGAAAGCGTCACTTCTTCACGTGGTGCCCATCTTTGTGCATCTTGTGGCGCACCACGTCGCAATCAAACTCGCAAAAATGAAATCAATGCCGATAAAGGTGTCATCTCCATAGCCTGCTGAGTTACTGAAAGGCGCGAAATGTCGCAAGTCATCCCTCTGGGTCCCGCTGCCCGCATGCTGACCACACGTGAAGCCGCCGTTCGCTTGGGTGTTTCTCTCAGGACGGTGCAATTGTGGGTCGAGGCCAATATCCTGCCGGCGGCCCGGACGCCCGGTGGGCACCGGCGCATTCCCTACAACGCCGTCGAGGCGCTCGCGCTGAGCACGGGGCTCGGTGGCGAGCCGCGCCCTCGCAGTGCACTGGGCCCGCGGGACGAGCATCTGCTGGCGGACTCGCCCGCTGCGACCCGTGCCCCATCGTTCGGCGGCCCCGAGCCCATGGACGTCCTGCTGGTGGCGGATGACCAGGACTGGCAGACGAAGTGCGCACAGGCTATCTCGCCTTAGGGGTCGTCTCAGAAAACGGAAAATAAAGCACGCTAAGGCGTAACTACCCTCGGCTACACCGCGTCGGCACCACGCGGCTCTTTCTCCCCTTGCAGCGAAGCAATCAGCGGGCAAGA
>JACPOH010000161.1 GCA_016185075.1 Aquabacterium sp.
CCGAGCAGCTCGGCCTGCCGCAGGCCGACCAGCAGTTTGACGAGGGCCAAGGCCTCAAGAAGCCGGATCTGGACAAGGTGCTGGACCGCCTGGTGGCCTCTGTGGTGCGTCAGGCGCACTGGCGCGTGGCTGACACGGCCTGAACCCGCGCAGGGCCCGGGCCTCAGTTGCTGGCCGCCAGGAAGGCGAGGAACACCTTCAGGGTGGCCTGCGGGTCTTCTTCCTGGGGCAGGTGGCCCAGCCCGGGGAAGGTTTTCAGCTGGCAATGCGGGATGTCGCGGCAGAACAGATTGCCCTGGTCGGGCGAAATCATCTCGTCCTTCTCGCCCCACATGACCAAGGTGGGTTGCTGCACACGGTGGATCAGGGCCGAGTTGCTGCCGAACTGGGCCTGGTCCATGCGCTGAAACAAGGCGCGGCGGTTGCCTACGCGCAGGTTCAACTCGAAGTAGCGGTCGACCTTTTCTTTGGTGGCCTGGGCCGGGTCGCCGAACACGCTGCGCACGCTGGATTCGACCAGTGAGCGAGGCAGGATGCGTTCGGACACCCAGCGCAGCCCGCGCATGCTGGCGATCTGAAACGCCAGCGGCATGGACAGCACCGAGGGTTGGTAGCCGTCGGAGTCGATCAGAACCAGCTTGCGCACACGCTCGGGTGCCAGCACGGCCGTTTGCCAGGCCACTTCGCCACCCAGGGCATTGCCCACCAGGATCACGCGCTTGAGGTTGAGCGTGTCCAGGAAACGCAGCACGAAGCGCACGTAGGCATCGATGCGGTAGTCACCCTGGGGGCTGGGGCCGGTCAGGCCAAAGCCGGGTAAATCCACACTGATGACGCGGTGTTTGGTCTGCAGCGCCGTCTGCCAGCCCTCGTAGGTGTGCAGGCTGGACGACATGCCGTGCAGCAGCACGATGGGCAGGTTGTCCTCGCGCGGGCCGGTGTCCCGCATGTGCACCTGCATGCCGTCGAGCTCGACAAAGCTGGAGGGCTCGGGCGCCCAGCGCCCCACCAGTTCGCCCAGTTGCCGATCAGGCTCCCAGGTCGACCAGACGGCCACAGCAGCTTCTTGGCGTCGTTGCCCACCAGCACGCGGCGCTCGTTGTTCTCAACGGCTTCCAGGATCTGCAGCGCCGCCGATTCGGCGGTGGTCACGTTGATCAGCTTGTTGGCGCGGCGCTTGTGGGCGTCCACACTCTGGCCGGTGAGCTTTTCCATGATCGGGTCCACCTTGCCGGCGTTGGCGATGTTGGTGGCGATGCCGCCCGGGTGCACGCAGGTGGCGCTCACGCAGGCGCCCTCCATGTCCAGCTCCATGCGCAGGGCCTCGGTGAAGCCGCGTACGCCGAACTTGCTGGCGTTGTAGGCGCCTTGCGTGGGCACGGCCATCAGGCCGAACAGGCTGGAGGTGTTGATGATGTGGCCCTCGCCGGATGCCTTGAGGTGCGGCAGGAAGGCCTGGGTGCCATACACCACGCCCCAGAAGTTGATGCCCATGATCCACTCGAAGTCGCTGATCTTCATGTGCTCGATGGGGGCCGTCAGGGCCACGCCGGCGTTGTTGAAGATCAGGTTGACCTTGCCATGGTCGCGCACGACCTCGTCGGCCCAGGCATAGACCTCGTCGCGCTTGGACACATCCAGCTTGCGCACCGTGACCCGCACGCCATGCTGGCTGGCCAGTTCGGCCGTCTTGACCAGCTCGGCGTCGTTGACGTCGCTGATGGCCAGGTTGCAGCCGCGGCGGGCCAGCTCGACGGCCAGCGTGCGGCCCATGCCCGATGCGGCACCGGTGATGGCCGCGACCTTGTTCTTGAATGACTTCATGGGGGTTCCTTCAGGCGATGGGTTTAAGCGGTCACGCGGGCTGTCACGCTGGCAATGAAGGCGCCGCATTCCTTCAGGGTCTGGCGGGCTTCGGGCAGCATGAGCATGGTGGGCCACACGTGGGGCATCTTGGCCTTGAGGTGCAGCTCGCTCTTGACGCCTTGTTGCTGCGCGCGTTCGTGCAGGCGGGTGGAGTCGGCCAGCAGGATCTCGTGCTTGCTCGCGTGGATCATCAGTGGGGGCAGGCCCTTGAGGTCGGCAAACAGCGGCGAGGCCAGCGGCGTGGTGGTCGGCTTGCCGTTGAGGTACAGCGCCGCGGCTTCGGGCAGCGATTCGGGGTTGAACATCACGTCCACGTCGGCCAGGGACTTCATGGTCTCGCCCGAGCACGACAGATCGCTCCAGGGCGAGAACAGCACGGCGCCCGCAGGCAGGGGCAGGCCCAGGTCACGCGAGGCCACCAGGCAGGCCAGGGCGAGGCCGCCGCCGGCCGAGTCACCACCGAACACCACGCTCTTGGGGTCGATGCCCTTGTTCAGCAGCTCCTTCCACCAGGCCACGGCATCGTCCACCGCAGCAGGGAAGACGTTTTCGGGTGCCATGCGGTAGTCCACCGACAGCACCTGGGCTTGCGCCGTGCGTGCCAGGTAGGCGCACGTGGGGCGGTGTGTTTCCAGACCGCAGAAGAAATAGCCGCCGCCGTGGAAGTACAGCACCGTGCGCTTCGGGTTGGCCACGCTCAACCACTCGGCCGAGCACAGGGCGCTGGCCGGCTGCGCTGCGACCGGCGTGTGCTTGATGTCGCGCGGCGGAGGTGGGTAGCGCTTGGCCATCTTGTTGACCATGTGGCGTGCCTTGTGCACGTTCAGTGGCCCACGCCCTGCGCGCTTGAACTGGTAACGCAGGACCATCTTGGCGATGACGGATTGAATGCTCATGCGCGCTCTGTGATGTAGGGGTTGAGGTTGAAACGACGGGTTTTCAAACGGTAGGCAAATGTAAACCCTGGCCACAGCGTGGTGTTGCGGCCCTTGTCGTCGAGGTACCAGCTCTTGCAGCCGGAGTTCCACACGGTCTTCTTCAGGTCAGCCTGCACATCGGCCACGAAGCGCTGCTGCGCCTGAGGCTTGACCTCCAGCGCCTTGATGCGGCGCTCCTTCATGGTCTTGAGCGCCTCGACGATGTAGTGCGCCTGCGACTCGATCATGAACACCATGGAGTTGTGGCCCAGGCCGGTGTTGGGGCCCATCAGCATGAAGAAGTTCGGGAAGCCCGCCACCGTGATGCCCATGTAGGCCTCGGCGCCTTGCTTCCACACTTCGGACAGGTCGGCCCCACCCTTGCCGAACACGGCCTTGGGCGGGATCGGGTCCTGCACCTTGAAGCCGGTGCCGAAGATGATGGCGTCCACCGCGTGTTCGCGGCCATCCTGGGTGAGCACGCCGCGCGGTGTGATGGCCTGTATGCCTTCGGTGACGACCTCGACATTGGTGCGCGCCAGGGCAGGGTAGTAGTCGTTGGAGATCAGCAGGCGCTTGCAGCCGGGCGTGTAGTCGGGCGTGAGTTTGGCGCGCAGGGCCGGGTCCTTGATGGCCTTGTTGATGCGGTGCTTGCCCACCTTGGCCACCAGGTTCATCCACTCGGGCTTGAATTTGAAAGCCAGGAAGCGCATCTCCAGCGTCCAGTACAGCCTGGTGCGCGCGATCTTCTGGCGCCAGGGGTTGGCGGCAAAGTCGGCCTTTTCTTCAGGCTTGATGGGGCGGTCCATCTTGGGCACGACCCAGGGCGGCGTGCGCTGGAAGTAGGTGAGGTGGTCCACCTTGGGGGCGATGGCCGGCACGAACTGGATGGCGCTGGCGCCACTGCCAATCACGGCCACACGCTTGCCGGTGAGATCGTAATCATGGCGCCAGGTGGCCGAGTGGAAGGTGGTGCCCTCGAAGGTGTCCAGGCCCTTGATGTGGGGAATAGCCGGGTTGCTCAGCCCGCCCATGCCGGAGACCAGCACATCGGCTTCGAACACGCGGCCATCGTCGGCCTTCACGATCCAGACCTTGCGCGCTTCGTCATAGCGCGAGGCCGTGATGTTGGCGCCAAAGCGGATGTGGCGCAGCAGGTCGTACTTGGTGGCGACGTGCTTGAGGTAGGCGTAGATCTCGGGCTGGGGCGCGTACATGCGCGACCAGTTGGGGTTGGGCTCGAACGAGAAGGAGTACAGGTGGGACTCCACGTCACAGGCACACCCGGGGTAGGTGTTGTCGCGCCAGGTGCCACCCACGTCATGGGCGCGCTCCAGCAGCACGAAGTCGTCCTCGCCGCTTTCACGGAGCTTGACGCCCATGCACAGGCCGGAAAACCCCGTTCCGACGACGATGATGCGGTGGCGTTCGACACCCGAGCCTGCGTTCTGGCCGGCCGGGGCTGCTTGCTTGAATTCGTTGGGCTTCATGAGGCGATGAGAGTGAAAACACCTTGATTTGTGACAAGGATTCTTGTCAGAATATCTTTGACAATGATCCATGTCAATATAGGGATTCCTATGGACGCAGCCATTTCCGACTCATCCCCCCCGAACAAGCGCCGCTACGGTGGCGTCTTGCCAGAAGAGCGCCAGCGCCTGCGCCGAGCCAAGCTCATCGACGGCGCGCTGGAGGTATTCGGGACCAAAGGTTTCCACGCCACCACGGTGCGCGAGGTGTGCGTGGCCGCGCACCTCACCGAGCGCTATTTCTACGAATCCTTCAAGACATTGCCGCAGCTGTTTCTGGCCACGTATGCCGAATTGCGCGAGCAGCTGATGGCTCTGACGCTGGCCTCGCTCAAACAGGCCGAGCCCACGCCGCTGGGCATGCTGGAGCCGGCCATGCGCGTGTTCCTGGAGTTCATCCGCGATGACCCACGCCGAGGCCGCGTGATGCTGGTGGACTCGCTGGGCGTGAACGACGAGGTGGCCGCCCTGAGCGGCGCCACGGCACGCGATTACTCGGCCATGATGCGCCAGCATCTGCACCTGTTGGTGCCCAAGAGCCGTACGCGCGCTGTGATGTTGGCGATCTGGTTCCACGACGCCATCTACGACACGCACCTGCAGGACAACGAGGAACGCAGCGCCGTGCTGGCCGGCGAGATGCTGCGGCAGGCGGGTGCGGACGCCGCCTTGATCGACTCGGTGCAGCGCAAGGTGCGGGCCACGCATCGCCATGAATGGACCGATGGTGACCCCGACACGGCGGTCTTCCTCGATTTGGATCTGGGCATTCTGGCGGCGCCCGTCGAGGTCTATGACCGCTATGCACAGCAGGTGGCGCAGGAGTGGGCCTGGGTGCCCGAGGCGGCCTACCAACAAGGCCGTGCCAAGGTGCTGCAAGCCTTTCTGGACCGGCCTCGGATCTACTTCACGCCAGCGCTGCAGGCCCTGTGGGAGAGCCCCGCTCGCGCCAACTTGCAGCGCGAGCTCGGCACCTTGACTGCCTCGGGTGGGTGAGCATCACAGGCCGCGCAGCTTCAGCCTGTTGGCGTGCTGGATGAAAAAGGCCACAGGGCTGGGCGCAAAGGGGCCCACCAGGCCCAACACATGGTTGATCTCGTCGACATGGTTCCAGGCGTAGTTGTCCTTGATGACCTTGCCCCAGTGCGTGGCGCAGCGGTCGACCAAGCCGTCGTTGTCCAGCCCCCCCATGTAGGCCTTGTCCAGCAGGACCAGGATCCAGTCGGTGAAGTCGAGCGCATTGGTGAACACCGATGAGCCCGTGGCCGAGTACCAGTGAATGGCTTGCCCTCGGATCGCCGCCACTTCGGGGCCTTGTCCGCACGGTGTGGTGGGCGCACCGGTGGGGAAGCGCTGGTTGAAGGCCAGCGAG
>JACPOH010000192.1:0-7381 GCA_016185075.1 Aquabacterium sp.
GGTGGCCATGGCGCAGGGGATTGAGCGCTTGCACCCCGGCATGCTGTGCAGCGTGGTGCTGCTGGATCGGCAAGGACGCCATCTGGCTGAGAGCATGTCACCCAGCCTGCCGGACTTTTTCAGTGCGGCGATCCATGGTCTGCAGATCGGCGAGGGTGTTGGCTCTTGCGGTACGGCGGCCTTCACGGGCCAGCGTGTGATCGTCGAGGACATCGCCAAGCACCCTTATTGGGCGCCTTACAAAGACCTGGCTGCGCGGGCAGGCCTGGGTTCCTGCTGGTCGCAACCAATCCTGTCGTCAACAGGCAAGGTGCTGGGCACCTTCGCGATTTACCACCGAGAGCCTCATACCCCTTCTCGGGCGGATGTCAGGCTCATCGACCAATCGGCTGCATTGGCCAGCCTGGCCATCGAGCGCAGCCGCGAGGCGCTCGAACTCAAGCAGAGCGAGGCGCGCTACCGGTGCCTGATCAGCGCGGCCAATGAAGGCATCTGCGTCGTGCAAGGTGACCTCATCCGCTTTGCCAACCCCAAGCTGTGTGAGCTCGCCGGCTACCCGGAACACCTCATCGTGGGGCGCCGCTTCCTGGACTTTGTGCATGAGGACGATGGCGATCTGGTGGTGCGCAATCGCCGCAGGCGCCTGGCCGGCATCGATGGCGACTTCAAGTACCCCGTGCGTGTGGTGACGCACGATCAAGGGGTGCGCTGGTTCGAGCTGAGTGGCGCCCGCTTTGAATGGGAAGGGCAGCCCGCCACGCTGAACTTCCTCAACGACATCACCGACCGCGTACAGATGGAAGAGCGCGTACGGCAGTTCGCTTACCACGACGCCCTCACCGGGCTGCCCAACAGGCGCATGCTGATGGACCGTCTCGGCTTGGCCATGGCACGCCACAAACGCAGCGGCCAGTATGGCGCCTTGATGTTCCTGGATCTGGACAACTTCAAGCCGCTCAACGACCTGCATGGTCATGATGCCGGCGACCTGTTGCTCGTGGAAGTGGCCAACCGGCTCAAGGGCCTGGTGCGCGAGTCCGACACGGTGGCCCGCTTTGGCGGCGACGAGTTCGTGGTGATCCTGGGTGAGCTGGGCGCTGGCGAAGAGGATGCCCGCGCCCATGCCTTGAGTGTGGCTGACAAGATCCTGAGCACGCTGTCGGAGCCTTACAGCCTGTGCCTGCTCAGGCCCGAGGGTGGGCACGAGGCCATCGAGCACCATTGCAGCGCCAGCATCGGGGTCGCCTTGTTCCTGGGCGAGCCCGGTACCGAGGACGACTGCCTCAAACAGGCCGATGGCGCCATGTATCTGGCCAAGCAGGCGGGGCGACGCACGGTCAGGCTCAGCGACGCTCCCCGTAAGGTCGGGCTCGTTGAGCTGCCTGCCTGATCGATGGGCTCAGGCCGTGCGCAAGGTGCGTGCGGCTTCCACCATGTTGCGCAGCGCGGGGATCACTTCCGCCCACTGACGGGTCTTGAGCCCGCAGTCCGGGTTGACCCACAGGCGTTCGGCCGGGATGCGCTCGGCGGCCTTGCGCATCAGCTGCACGACGTGCGCCTGCGTGGGGATGTTGGGCGAGTGGATGTCGTACACGCCAGGCCCGATCTCGTTCGGGTAATGGAAGTGCTCGAAGGCATCGAGCAGCGCCATGTCCGAGCGCGAGGTCTCGATGGTGATCACGTCGGCGTCCATGTCGGCAATGGCCGCGATGATGTCGTTGAACTCCGAGTAGCACATGTGCGTGTGGATCTGGGTGGCATCCTGCACGCCATTGGCCGAGATGCGGAAGGCCTGCACGGCCCAATCCAGGTAGGTCTGCCATTGCGCACGCCGCAGCGGCAGGCCTTCACGCAGTGCTGCTTCGTCGATCTGGATCACGCGCACACCTGCTTGTTCGAGCTCCAGCACCTCCTGGCGGATGGCCAGGGCCAGTTGCAGGCAGGTGTCCGCACGCGGCTGGTCGTCACGCACGAAGGACCAGTTCAGCATGGTCACCGGGCCGGTCAGCATGCCCTTCATGGGCTTGGTGGTGAGGGACTGCGCATAACGCGTCCAGGCCACCGTCATGGCCCGGGGCCGGCTGATGTCGCCAAACAGGATGGGTGGCTTCACGCAGCGCGAGCCGTAGGACTGCACCCAGCCGAACTGGCTGAAGGCGTAGCCATCGAGTTGTTCGCCAAAGTACTCGACCATGTCATTGCGTTCGGCCTCGCCGTGCACCAGCACGTCCAGCCCGAGGTCTTCCTGCTCCTTGACGCTGCGGGCAATCTCGGCATGCATGGCCGCTTCGTAGCCGGCTTCATCCAGTGCGCCGGCCTTGTACTGGCTGCGCGCCTGGCGGATCTCCGGTGTTTGCGGGAAGGAGCCGATGGTGGTGGTGGGGTAGGGGGGCAGTTTCAGCAGGGCGGCTTGCTGGCGGGCACGCGCGGCATAAGGGCTGTGGCGCCGCCCGAGTTCAGGTGTGAGGCGGGCCAATGCGGCCTGCACCTCTGGCTTGTGGACACGCGGTGACGCGCGACGCGACGCCAAGGCTGCCGCGTTGAGCTCCAGCTCTTCTTTGACGGCATCACGACCGTGTGACAGCGCGGTGGCCAGGCAACGCAGCTCATCGAGTTTCTGCAACGCAAAGGCCAGCCATGAGCGCAACTCAGGGTCGAGTCGAGTTTCCTGCGCCAGGTCCACGGGCACATGCAGCAGCGAGCACGATGGCGCGAGCCACAGCCGATCCCCCAGCTTGTCATGCACCGGCGCCAGCCAGTCCAGCGTGGCCTGCAGGTCCGTGCACCAGATGTTGCGCCCGTTGACCACGCCGAGCGACAGCACCTTGTGCGACGGCAGCAGGTTGAGCACCGGTGTCAGTTCATCGCGTGCGTTGACCGCATCCAGATGCAGGCCGGCGACTGGCAGGGTGCAGGCCAGGTGCAGGTTCTCTCGCAAGGGGCCGAAGTAGGTGGTCAGCAGCAGCTTGACGCGGCAGGCCTTGAGCTGGTGGTAGGCCAGGCTCAGGGCGTGGCGCCAGTCGGTGTCCAGCTCGGTCGCCAGCACCGGTTCGTCGATCTGCACCCACTCGGCGCCGTGCGCGGCCAGCTGGTCGAGCAACTCGGCGTAGACGGGCAGCAGGCGTTCCAGCAAGGCCAGCTTGTTGGATGCGTCCTTGGCCTTGCCCAGCCACAGGTAGGTGACGGGGCCGATCAGCACCGGCTTGGCCTTGACGCCCTGGCCACGCGCTTCACCGAGCTGCGCCAGCAGACGGCTGGCATCCAGTTTGAAGCTGGTGCCGGCGGTGAACTCGGGCACGATGTAGTGGTAGTTGGTGTCGAACCACTTGGTCATCTCGCCGGCCTGCACGCCCGCACTGCCACAGCAGGCACCGTGCGAGGCCGTGCGGCCTCGTGCCACGCGAAACGCGTTGTCCAAAGGGTCGCCATGGAAGTCGCGCACGCGCTCGGGCAGGTTGCCCAGCGTGAAGCTCATGTCGAGCACATGGTCGTAGAAGGCGAAGTCGCCCACCGGTACCAGTGCCAGGCCCTGTTGTGCGTGCCAATGCTGTTGGCGCAGGTGGGCGCCCATGGCCTGCAAATCCTTTCCAGTAGGACTCCAGCGCGAACTTCAGTTCACGCTTGGCGCCAATGCGCGGAAAGCCCAGGTTGTGTGTCGTGACCATGCTTCGTCTTTCGGTGGATCTTGTTCAAAACGAAGGCGATGGTAGGGATCGCGACCCATGAAGTAAAATGGTATTAATTCAATAATCGATTAGATTTGTTCATGATTGAGCGTGTTCACCTGAGCATCGTCCGCGAGGTGGATCGGCAGGGCTCGCTGACGGCGGCGGCCGAGGTGTTGTGCCTGACCCAATCGGCGCTGAGCCACACCATGCGCAAGCTCGAGCAGCAGCTGGGCACCGACATCTGGCTGCGCGAAGGCCGCAGCCTGCGCCTCACGCAAGCCGGCCAATACCTGCTGGCCGTGGCCAACCGCGTGCTGCCGCAACTCGAACAGGCGCAGGATCGGCTCCACCAGTTCGCGCAAGGTGAGCGCGGTACCTTGCGCATCGGCATGGAGTGCCACCCCTGTTACCAGTGGCTGCTCAAGGTGGTGTCGCCTTACCTCGCGCAATGGCCCGATGTGGATGTGGACGTCAAGCAGAAGTTCCAGTTCGGCGGCATCGGGGCCTTGTTCGCCTACGAGATTGACCTGCTGGTGACGCCGGACCCGCTGCACAAGCCTGGCCTGTGCTTTGAAGCTGTCTTCGATTACGAACAGGTGCTGGTGGTGGGGCCTGGACACCCGCTGGCCGGGGCGCGCCATGTCGAACCCCGGCAGCTGGCCAACGAGGTGCTCATCACCTACCCGGTGGCGCCTGACCGGCTGGATGTGTTCAACCAGTTTCTGACGCCCGCCGGCATCGCGCCTCGGCGCCACAAGACCATCGAAACCACCGACATCATGTTGCAGATGGTGGCCAGCGGCCGCGGTGTGGCTGCCTTGCCCCGCTGGCTGGTGCAGGACTACGCGCGCAGCATGCCCATCACGCCGGTGAAGCTGGGCCGCAAGGGCATCGCCAAGCAGATCTTCCTGGGCTGGCGTGAGGCGGATGCCGACATCGACTACCTGCAGGCCTTCGTGCGGCTGGCGCGCGGCGGCAAGGGGCTCACAGCTTGAAGTCGTAATCGATCGTCAAGGGCGCGTGGTCGCTGAACCACTGGTCCTTGTAGATCGCCGCTTGCCTGGCCGTTTCGGCCAGTGCCGGCGTGGCCAGGTGGTAGTCGATGCGCCACCCCACGTTCTTGGCGCGGGCCTGGCCTCGGTTGCTCCACCATGTGTAGCACGCGTCGGTGGTGTCGGGGTGCAGGCGGCGGTAGACGTCGATCAGGCGCGTGTCGCCGGCGGGGTCCAGCAGCTTCGTCATCCAGGCGCGTTCTTCAGGCAGGAAGCCGCTGTTCTTGAGGTTGCCCTTCCAGTTTTTCAGGTCGGCTTCCTGGTGCGCGATGTTGACGTCACCGATCAGGATGAATTCGCGCGTGCCCCGCAAGGAGGCCAGGTGGGGGTAAATGACGTCAAGGAAGCGGTACTTGGCTTCCTGGCGTTCTTCCGAGCTGGAGCCACTGGGGAAGTAGCAGCTGATGATGGACAGCTTGCGGCCGGGCTTGTCGAAGCGCAGCTCCACATAACGGCCTTCCGGGTCGAACTCGCCGCTGGGGTCGTTGGCGCCCAGGCCGATGATCACGTCCGATGGCTCGTGCCGTGTGTACAGCCCCACGCCGGAGTAGCCCTTCTTTTCTGCATGATGGAAGTGGCCGTTCATGCCAGCCATGGCTTTAAGTGGCTCAGGCATGTCATCCACGTGGACCTTGAGCTCCTGCACGCCCATACAATCGGCAGACATGGCTTCAGCCCAGGGCACCAGCCCTTTGGTGGCGGCAGATCGGATGCCGTTGAGGTTGAGTGAGACCAGACGAAACACGAGATACCCATAGATATGAGCAACCCCTCTTCAAACGACACGTTGGCCCAGGACTTCGTGGCCTTCGCAGTGCAATCCAAGGTGCTGCGGTTCGGGGAATTCAAGACCAAGGCCGGGCGTCTGTCGCCCTATTTCTTCAATGCCGGCTTGTTCGATGACGGCGCCAAGCTGGGCCGCCTGGCGCAATTCTATGCACAGCGCCTGATCGCATCCGGTCTGGAATTCGACATGCTCTTCGGCCCGGCCTACAAGGGCATCACGCTGGCGGCGGCCGTGTCCATCGAGTTGGCGCGCCTGGGCCACAACAAGCCCTTTGCCTACAACCGCAAAGAGGCGAAAGACCACGGCGAAGGCGGCACCCTGGTGGGTGCGCCCGTCCAAGGCCGCGTGCTGATCATCGACGACGTGATTTCGGCGGGTACCTCGGTGCGCGAGTCGATTGACCTGATTCTGAAGGCGGGCGCCAAGCCGGCCGGCGTCACCATTGCGCTGGACCGCCAGGAAAAGGCCACGGCCAATGGGCAGGACGCCAACGAAAGCGCCGTGCAGCAAGTGGAACAGCACTACGGTCTGCCTGTTGTTGCCATCGCCACGCTGGCCGATTTGCTGCAGTATCTGCAAACCGAGTCCGACCCTGCCTTGACGGCCTTCCATGCTGCTGTGCTGGCCTATCGTCAACGCTATGGCGTCTGATTCGTTGTAAGCGCAGGATCGGTCCACAATCAACCCACGAAGACGCGCGTCACACGCAACCGCGTCCTGGAGCCACGATGACGTTTGAGCCGGGAGCCCTTGAACGCTTGACCATGCCCCAGATTGGGGCGAGGCTGGTCGCGGCGTGTCTGTGGGCCATGGGGGCTTCGGCGTTGGCGGCCACAGCCTCGACGGGTAACACGCCCAACGCGGCGGGCATCTACTCCTGTGTGGATGCCTCCGGCAAGCGGCTCACCTCGGATCGCCCGATCCCGGAGTGCCTGGACCGCGAGCAGCGCGTGCTCAACAAGGATGGCTCTCAGCGCAAGACCCTGCCACCCCGCATGAACGCCGAAGAACGGGCGGCGGCCGAAGAGCGCCAGCGCCAGAAGGAGTTGGCGGATGCGGCCCAGAAAGACGCCGTGCGGCGTGACCGCAACCTGATGCTGCGCTTTCCCAATGAAGCGGCCCACAACAAGGCGCGTGAAGCGGCGCTGGATGATTTGCGCCGTGGCATTGCCGCGTCCGAGCAGCACCTCAAGGAGTTGCAGGATGACCGCAAGCCCCTGACCGCCGAGACCGAGTTCTACAAGGGCAAGCGCTTGCCCTACAAGCTCAAGAGCAAGCTGGAAGCCAACGATGCCCAACAGCAGGCGCAGAAGGACATCATCGCGCAGCAGACGTCTGAAATCGCCCGGGTGAACGCGCTGTATGACGCCGAACTGGCGCGACTCAAGCGCTTGTGGTCAGGAGCCGCTCCCGGCTCGGGGCCATCCGGATCAGAGCCCGGCGCACGCTGAGGCTCAAGTCCCCAAGATCCGGCCTTGTCGGAAGCGTCGTGGGGACACGCCGCACCACCGTTTGAATGCACGAGAGAAGCAAGACGGTTCTGCGTATCCGAGCCGCTCGGCAATGTCCTCGACGGTCATGTCGGTGGTCTGCAGTAGTTCTTCGGCCAGCACGCGCCGCGCATCTTCAGCCAGGCTCTCGAACACCACACCTTCTTCTGTCAGACGGCGTCGCAGGGTCCGCTCGCTCATTTGCATGAAGGCCGCCACCTGTTGCATGGTGGGCATGGCGCAGCTTCGCATCATCAGGTGGTCTCGGATGCGTCCTGCCAGGCCGTCTTGCAGCTTGCGGTTGATCAGCAGGCGCTGGCACTCGGCTTCGCACAGATCGAGCGCGGCCGTGTCACCCTGAGGCAGAGGCATCTTGGACAGCGC
>JACPOH010000192.1:7460-11617 GCA_016185075.1 Aquabacterium sp.
TTGCTGGCTTGATTGAAGACGGGCTCATGGCCGTAGAGTGCGGCAATCCGGTCCGCATAGGCCGGGCGGGGTCTCTTGAGCTCCAGTCGGGTCAGCGGCATGTGCATGGGCAGCACATCGCGCTGCAGCTGCAGGATCATGGCCCCGTCGCGATCGACCAGGAAGTCGCGCACATCGTCGGGCACATCCTTGTCCTCGCAGATCAGCAAGGCTTCATCCTCTGACACGGCCATGTGGGGTGTGCAGAACGCGCAGGTCAGCCTTGCATAGCGGATGCCGACCTCGACCGCCTTCCAGGCCGTGGGGCTGCTTTGCAGGGCGAAGCCCCAGATGCCGAACGTGGTGGGGTGGTAACGCAGGCCGGCGTCCAGGCCCAGGCCGATGTCAGGCCCCAGGTGCCGCAGCAGGTTGCGCACCACCTGCATCTCCTGCATGGCTTCGACCAGGCGCTCGGGCTGCGCCAGTTGCGCCTCGCTCAGCCCTGTGCCAGCCAGGCAGTCTCGGGCGCTCAGGCCGTGTTCGCGGCCCAGGCCGAACAAGATGCGGGTGCTGGCAATGTTGCGAGGGAAGTCCCACGGGGGGCGGCGAGAGGGCATGGTGGCGTCAAGTTGCACAAGGTGGCCGAAAATGTCAAGTTTGGGCCGCAAAGCTCATTCTCGCCGATGGCGGGCCTGCCTATGCTTGGTTCGGTTCACGCGATCCACAAGATTTGAATCGATGCCCAAGATGACGCCCCCCGGTTCCACATCCCCGACCCATCTGGCGCCACGCCAGGTGCAGTTCAACTGGGCCGACGTGCCCTTGCACTGGATTCCCGAGCAGGCTTTTGCCAGCCACTTCCTCAACCAGTTGCACATGATGCTGCCCATCGGTGAGTTCTGGTTCTGCAAGCTGTTCAACCAGGCCTTGCCTTGGATTCAGGATGAGCGTCTGGCCGACGACGTGAAGGCGTTCATCCGCCAGGAGGCCCTGCATGCGCGAGCCCACCAGGGGGCGGCCCGGGACTACCTGGGCGCGCACGGCATCGAGACGCAAAGCTTCATTGATCGGGTGAACAGGCTCTTTCAGAAGGGGCCTTTTTCGGATGAGCCTTATGGCCGGCCCTTGCCCAGGTGGCTGGCCAGGCGATGGCTGATTTTCCGTATTGGCATCGTCGCCACGATCGAACACAGCACCTGCGTGGTGGGGCAGTATGTGCTGCGCAATCAACGCTGGGATCAGGTCGGGGCCGACAAGACCATGCTGGACATCTTGCGCTGGCACTGCGCGGAAGAGGTCGAACACCGGTGCGTGGCCTTTGATCTGTACCGACACCTGGGGGGCGGCTACGCGGGGCGCTGGGCCCAGAAGATGATCTGGATTCCCTGCTTCCTGATCACCTACGCCATCGGTGTCGGGCACCTCATTGCCCAGGATCCGGCGTTCAAGGGGCGCCGGACCGGGCCCTTGAGCCCTTGGTTCTGGGGGCAATGGCGGCGTGCGGCCAAAGGCGGCTTTCTGCCCGGCATAGGCTGGTTCCTCTCCAACGAGCTGCGTGCCCTGAAGCCGGGGTATGCGCCTGTCGATGAGGGGGATTCCGCGGAGGCACTCGCCTATCTGGCCAGATCGCCAGGGGTCCTCCCGCAGGGAACAAAACTCAGTTGACCATGAAGGCGCGCCATGTGTAGCCCAGCGCCACGGCTGTCGTCAGCAGGACGCTGATGGCGCCGGCGGTGCCGGTGTCCTCCTGCTCGACCTGGCTCAGGCGGCTGCGCGCGATCTCCCGGTGAATCATGAAGACGGGCAGCGCGGCACTGAAGGCGATCAGCAGGGAGGCGGGCAGGTACCAGAAGTAGCCCCGCATCCTGAGGCGGCGGCCCTCGGTCAGCATCCAGCGCCACACCACGACAAACACGAACATGATGTCGACCGTGATGAAGCGGCTGGCGGCGTTGACCAGGGTGTCCTGCCAGAAGTGCACATTGCCTTGCACCACGCCCAGGGCGAGATACGGTTTGATCTGCCCGAGGGTGCCGGCCAGCGCGGCCACGGCGATCAGGGCGTAGAAGACGCACAGGGCGGTCTGTCTGCTGTTCATGTGTGTGATCCGTTCGATGTGGCCACCTCGACAGGGGCGTCGGTGAGGCCGTTGGCGCTGCTGCGCAATTGGGAGGGGGTCTTGCCCGTGGCGCGCTTGAACGCGCGGGTAAAGGCCGCGGCATCGGCAAAGCCCGCCGCATGGGCGATCTGCGCGATGCTCTTGTCGGTTTCCAGCAGCAGCACCTCGGCGTATTCGATGCCGACTTCCGTGCGCAGTTGCGGCAGGGTGGTGCCTTCGTCTTTCAGGCGGCGGCTCAGCGTGCGCGGCGAGACGGCCAGGGCTTCAGACAGCGCGTCGGCGTCCAGCACCTGCTTTTGCCTGACCGCGGCCTGCAGGCGGCGCTTGACCTCTCTGGAAGTGGGCTTGGTGTCCTGGCGTGCCTGGCTTTGCTGCTCCAGCGTGGCCTTCATCAGCAGGTGCGATGCGCGGCTGGGGGCGATCAAGGGGATGCTCAACTCCTGCCGTGGCAGCACGAACTTGTTCTGTCGGGCATTGAACACGAACTTCACACCGAAAGCCGCTTCGTATTCGGCTGGGTCTCCCAATGGGCTGTGCATCAGGTAGACCGTGGCACCCGCGACAGGCCGGGTCAGGAAGGGCATGATCTTCAAGGGGGCCAGCACAACCGTTTCGGTGAAGAAGGCGTTGAGATCACCGAAGTCGTACTTGCGTTCGATGATGACGTGCGCTTCATCGCCAACGTCTTGCCGGCGCATCTCGTAGGCGGGCATCACCAGCGAGGCGTATTTCAGGGCGCCTTGCAACGCCTCGTCCAATGTCGCCGACGTGATAGCCAGCATGCCTACCGGGCCATGCGTGGTCAAAGGGAAGTGCGCCATGAAGGTCACCAGTGGCGGCGCGCCCGGCGGACAGTGGTGCAGAAAGTGCGCCAGGGCACGCTTCATCTGCAAGCCATTGATGGTCTGCCAGGGCATGAAGGGCCGAGGCAGATCGATGTCGCAGTAGCGGTACAACTCCTCAACGTCCTGGTGCAGCTCGCGCGCGAGCGCCTCCCCGATCTCCAGGTACTGGATGGGGAAGGTCAGGCTCTTGAGGATGCGGTCTGAACTCACCATGGGTCGACGTCTTCAGCGGGCCAGTTTACTGTGCGTGGCTTCGCTGAACAGGGCATACACGAAGGCGCCCATCAGCAGCATCCATTGACCATAGCTGGCCATGCGGAAGACGTGACCCTCCTGGACGAACTGAGGGTCAATCGGCTGCGCGCCAATGATTGGCAAGGTCCAGTAAAAGAGTGGGGTGGCCACGAGGCAGGCCAGCACGAACACGCCCCACTCCTTGACCCACACGTGGCGACGGGTGGCCAGGGCGAAGGCCAGCAGCGCGGAGAGCATCAGCGTCACGCCGCCGCCGAACAGGTAGAGGGCGCCCCCTGCGATCGTGGCAAAACTGGGCATGCCCATCTGCACGCCCCATTGCACCAGCACGGCGCCCACGGCACCACCTGCCGCGGCCAGCGCCCAGGCGCTGAGGCCCATGTAGCGGGCCGGGGATGCCTTGCTCACAAAGGCCGTCCACAACAGGTGGGCACCGGCCATCAGGCCCAGCAGGGTGGCCAGGGTGAAGAACTGGCGCGTGGCCGTTTGCGCGACGATCACCTGATCTTCCAGCTGGATGACGCCCGCGGGAATCCACTGCGCGGCGTGTTCGACGTGTTGCAGGCCGGGTTGCAGCAGGTAATGTTGAACCGTCGTGATGCCGGCGGCCAGCAGCACCAGGGGGCTGAGCATGGCCAGCAGACGGCCCAGGCGGGCGTACAGACCGAACGGTTGCGCCACCTTCTGCATGCCTGCTGCCGAGCGGTCGGCCTGCAGCCAGCGGTTGATGGTGAACAGGCCGTAGCCGATCATCACGGTCAAGGGCACCAGCACGCCGGTCACCGCGTAGTTGGCTTCCAGCTGGCGCATGTCCTGCGGGCCGAACATGCCGAAAGCGAGCCAGCCATAGCGCTGGATGGGCGCGGTCAACAGCAGGCCGAAGTTCAGGCACATGAAGGCCTGGTGCTGTGCAATGCGTTTTTGCAGCATCGAGTAGATCGCCATCCACAGGGTCACCG
>JACPOH010000192.1:11632-12615 GCA_016185075.1 Aquabacterium sp.
TCACGCCGACGGCCAGGCCCCACAGGCCCACGTAGAAAGTGAGGTGGTCATAGATGTCGACCACGGCCGTGCGCGACAGGTAGATCATCGCGGCGATCATGGCCGATTGCGCAGCCAGGATGTAGAGCCCGCCGAAAGCACGGTGCCACAGAGGGAAGCGCCTGCGAAACGCCGGCCAGAACTGCAGGGCGCCAAACAGCATGCACACGCCGCCCAGCGCATTGTGGATGGACAAGGTGATGCCGTTGAACTTGGGCATGGTGGCGTAGTGGATGGCCGGTTCGCTCAGGCCCTCCTTGCCGAAGCTGTATTGCGGCGAGCTGTGCTTGCGCAGGAAATCAAAGCCGATGCCGCTGTGCTCGGCGACCGATCCACTGTTGTCGCCCGCCTCGGCTGCACGTTGCATCTCGATGCGTTTGGCCGCGACTTCGGCGTTGCCCGCCCCCTTGTAGTTGACGACGCCGGTGTCGATGGCCACGACGCCGTACAGCAGCATGGCCAGCGCCAGAACGACGGCGATGGCACGGACCAGCCAGGCGCCTTTCATGGCTGGGGTGGAAATCGGGGTGTCGGCGGCAAGGCTCATGGTGATCCTGTCGAGGTACGGGCTGATGGTGGCGTGATGCTAGGCATGACGTCTTGACCATATCGGCCAATGGTGTGCCTGATGCGCCATCTTGCGGAGCCCGGCGACCTGGTCAGGTTGACGCGGTCGGCACGACATTGGCGGTTTGGGCATGGTCGATGCTGTTGAAATACGCCCTGGTTTTCTCAGACAGATCCCGTCCCCCCGTTCAAGGAGCAGCCGTGGCCCGAGAGCAATTGATCGCAGGTGTGCCCGTTGTCATCGAGGGTGATGGCCCTGACACCATCCTCATGCTGCATGGCTGGCCTGATACCCACCGCTTGTGGGACAGGCAGGTGGCCTTTTTCAGCAAGCGATACCGGTGCGTGGCCATGACCCTGCCCGGCTTTGGCGAGCC
>JACPOH010000193.1 GCA_016185075.1 Aquabacterium sp.
GCCTTGAATGGCGTTGCCGCCAGGCGGCGCTGGCGCCAATGGCCGTCAGGCTCATGGCCCACTGCCCTGTCTGCGGGCGCACGACCTGCACGCTCAAGGCCGCCTTGGCGGCAGATGACAGCGGCTCGGCCGCCGCCACCATGACGGGCTTGCTCTTGCCCCCATCGGCCCGGGAATGCAGCCAACCCGCGCCTGCGAGCGCGACCACCGCCAGCGCCAACCAGCGACCTTGACGAACGAACCTTGCGGGCATGACGCCCCTCCTGTCTGTGTGTATCAACCGGGCGCGCCAAACGGCGCTGCCCGGTTTCTACCAGAAGCGGCGCACCACTTTCAGGGAGGGGGTGGTTTTTTGCAACCCAGGGGCTCACGCCGTCTTCAGCGTGAACACCCCGCTGGTGGGTTGCCGGGGAATGATGATTTTCAGGAAGTGGGTGGCATTGCGCCGCAGCCAGCGAGAGGCCTCATCGACCGAATGGACCACGAATTCGCCCTCGGCACCGTAGGCCTCGCTGAAGTAATGCACGTTGTCGCCGGGCGCCGAGGCGCTGATGCTCAGGCGCAACTCCTTGGGCTGGCCCTCGGGAATCCGGTCATAAAACAGGTCAAACAGGTGCTGGCGGTTGATGAAGATGGTTTTCAGGGCGGCGTTCTGCGTGCAGGCATGAACGTCCTGGATCACCTTGTCGTGGAAGAGACCCGTCAGGTCGGAAGTCTGTTTGTAGTTGGGCGCCAGGAACTCGATGAGGTAGTCCGTCACCGGCTTCTGGTATTCGTCCACCACAAACACGTTGAGCTGCAGGTGCATGTGGTGGTCGTCGTCGGCCACTGTATGGTCCTGGACCTGGTCGGAGTGGGCTCGCCAGGCTTGCTCCATGGCCTGGTAGTCGGCGTAGGTGGGGCAATTCAGCGCTTGCAGCAGGTAATCCTGGAACAGCTTCTGCTCGGCATCCGACTCGTCGTCCCCTTTGATGGAGGGGTCGGTGATGCTGGCGTGGTCACGCCGGTTCATCACGCCCAGCGGAAAAGCCATCGCCTCGTCATACCGATGAGGCCAGGGCGTGAACGCTCCCGCCTGCACCGCGGCGTGGATGTTGGCCGCCGTCATGCCCAGCACCGTGGGTGCCGCCGGGTTGGTGAAATCGAGCGTGGCGCCGTAGGCATTCAGGTTGGCGGCGGCCACACGAACCGTGCCATCACAACCATGTTCATTGACCATCTGCCGCAAGCCATGTTGATACGGCATCGAGCCCACCAGCACGAAGGGCCACACCAGATCCTGCCCATAGATCGTGCCGGAGCCGGCGTGGTCCAGCTGAAACAGGTCACGCAAGGCCAGATCCCACTGGAAGGGCGAGCCCAGTTCCAGCCCGTTGAGCATCTGCTTTCCAGTGTGGAAGCCATGGCCCCACCCCTTGACCACGCGCCCCAGCACGGTCTGGCCGACCGTGGCCAGCGCCGAACCGAAGTTGGCGGGCGCCAGCATCACGAGGCGTTGAACCGGCATGTCCTGGGGCTGGACGCCTGTGTAATAAGAAGACAGCCATGTTCTGCACACCAGACCACCGGTTGAATGCACGATCAGGTCAAAGGGCAGCTTGAGCTTGCCGGCCTTGATCTGCGCCTCCATGGCCTTGGCCGCGTCATCGATGGTGACGTCGTCCGCCATCGACATGTAGTCGCCCAGAAAGAGGTTGAGGGTCTTGAACCCTTGGCCTTTCAACCACTGGGCCAGCGGCTTGAAGGAGTCGGACGTATCCGACCAACCATGGACAATCACGACGGGGTTCTGGCTTCTTGGCATGACGGTTTCCTCCTCGGTCAATGCATTTGGTGAATCGATGTTGGCACAATGGCCTTTGGCGGCACACCCCTAAAGTCAATACAGGCGCATTCAGGCGCACCCTGGCTCACATGCAGTTGTTACCCTGGCACCACACCACACGCGAAGGCTTCACGCTCCGGGGGTGGCACACGCCGCCCAGCGGCAAACCCTTGCTGCATTTCATTCACGGCAATGGCTTTTGCGCCCGCATGTACGAGCCGATGCTGACGCCGCTTTCACATGACTTCGACCTCTGGCTGTGCGACATGCAAGGGCATGGCGACAGCGACCACGGGGGGCGATTCCTGGGCTGGAACCGCAATGCCACGCTCGCCATGGAGGCGCTGGATGCCGAAGGCGCCGTGTTTGTCGGCGTGCCCCACTACGCGGCCGGTCACAGTTTTGGTGGGGTGTTGACCGCCCTGATCCTGGGCGAGCAGCACAGCCGCTTCACCAAGGCCGTGCTGCTGGACCCGGTGCTGTTCACGCCGGCCATGCTCATGGGCATGTCGGTCGGTGAATTGACGGGCGTGACCAAACACACGCCATTGGCCCGACAGGCCCGCGCCCGCCGCCACCACTGGCCCAGCCGCGAAGAGGCCTTCCGACAATTGCACGGCAAGGGGGTCTACAAGGGTTGGGCGGACGAGGCCTTGATGGCCTTCGTGACCCATGCCCTCAAGGACGCGCACGATGGCGGCGTGGAACTCAAATGTCGCCCGAGCCGAGAGGCCGACATCTTCAGCTCGGCACCCGAACGGCTGTGGGGCCTGCTGGCCAAGGTCCGCACCCCCACGATGGTGCTGTACGCGGAACACACCTTTCCGTTCGTCACCGAGTCCGTGGCACGCTGGCAGGCCATCAACAGCGCGGTGCACGCCCAACAGGTACCAGGTGGCCACTGTTTCATGCAGGAGCAGCCCGACATGGCAGCTCGGCAGGTGCGCGCCTTCCTGCTACCCGACTGATTGTTCAGGGCTGGGCGAGCAGGCCGATCAGGCGAAGAAGGGCCGAAGGCCGTCGTATCAATGGCGATCACGCAGGCCGCGCACGTGGCAGCATGTAGCGCATGAAACTCCGCCCTGCTCTCGTGTTGTGCCTGCTGGCCGCGCCGGCCTTGCTGTCGTTGACCGCGTGCACCTTGCGGCCGCCTGCGAGCAGCGAAGAGCTGATGATCGACAGCGTCACACTGACACCCGATCTGGCGCAGGGCGTGACGGGCAAGCCTTTTTGCCTGCACCTGCGCTACACCAACGAGTTCTACGTGGCCTACAGCGACTCGCGCACCGAGGCCTGGGTCACCGATGGCCGCTGTGGCCAAACCGGCAGCGAACGGCGCCCGGTGGAGTCACTGCGACTGAGCTGGCGCAATGACTGGTACGACACCCAGACCAACCGCCAGTGCCTGCAGACCGACAGCTGCCGCATGAACGATCAGAACGTCATCGAGGGGCGCAACATCCGCTGCGCCTCGGCTCAGGCTCGCGACGGCAACCAGACAGCGTTTCTCACGACGGATCACGCCGTGTGTCGCTGAGCGGCTCCACACGCAGCCGTGGCAGCCAGCTGACCAGGATCTTGTAGGTGTCCTTGTCGAAGGTGGGGCGCCCCTGGCTCAGCAAGGACTTCACCTCGGCCTCGCTGGTAGCCGTGCCCAGGTAGCACCAGGCATCCAGGACATGCCAGCCACGTCCCTCCTGCACCGCCACCGGACCGCCATAGGGCCAGGTCTGAACCCGCCAGTCGGCCATCACGTTGCGCAAGCGCTCGCTGTGGTCGGCCACGCTCTCTTCGCCGATACACGCGCCACTGCACTGGTGCAGCTGGTAGCCAAAACAGGGGCGACCTGCGACCACCTTTTCCAGCCCCAGCGTCACCAGGCAGAGCTGGGCCGACTCGGCGATCTCTCGCAAGGTCTTGACCGCATCTTTCTGGCTGCCGAACAGGCCGTACACCTGGTCCTGGCGCCCCCAGTCCAGATCGCGGGCCCAGGCCAGCTCGGGCCTGACGGCGCCGTCGTCCCCTTCTTCATCGGACAAGGGGACGAGCCGCCACGTGCACAGCTCATTGTTGCGGCGCAAGCGCCGGTTGAGCGTGGGCTGCCATTGCTTGATGAGCTGCGCCTCCTTCAACAAGGCGCCCATTTCCCCGGTGGTTTCGATCCACGTGAGGCGGCGCGCCTGCTGGGCCAGGCTCATTTCCTTGGCCATGCGGTGGTCCGCGCTGAAATGTGACAGCACCCGCTGGCGCAGGTTGTTGGCCTTGCCGATGTACAGCGGCAGATCGTTGTCCCCATGAAAGAGGTAGACGCCATGGCGCTCGGGCAGCTCGTCGAGCAAGGCCGGGTCCAGATGGGCGGGCCAACTGCTGCGTCCCGTCAAGGCGTCCACCGCCTCCTTCAGGGTTTCGCCGGGCAGCTGCAACTGCAGCACTTGCCAGAACTGCCGCAGCACGTCGGCGTCAGCCAAGGCGCGGTGGCGGGCCGGCATGTGCAGGCCGTGCCGCTCGACCAGCGCATCCAGATTGTGCTTGCTGTACTGCGGGAACAGCTTGCGCGACAGCTTGACCGTGCACAGCACCGGCGCCTTGAAATCCAGGCCCAGACGCTTGAACTCGCTTTTCAGAAAGCCATAGTCAAAGCGTGCGTTATGGGCCACGAACAAGCGCCCGTGCAAGCGCGAAAGAACCTCGTCGGCCAATTCGGCGAAGGTCGGTGCCCCGGCCACCATGTCATTGGTGATGCCGGTAAGCGACTGGATGAAACCAGGGATGCTGGTTTGCGGGTTGACGAGGCTGGACCACTCGCGAACCTCACCCTCTTCGTTGAGCTCGACGATTCCGATCTCGGTGATGCGGTCCACGGTGCCGGTGGAACCGGTGGTCTCAAGGTCCACGAAGACCATGGGTTGGAACGGTGCTGCAGGCATGACGGGCACTTTATCAGGCCTGCTTTTTGCACACCCCGCCAAGGTCGGGCCCCGAGCAGGGTGGCGTTCCCGTTTGTCGATCAAAAGTCGACCCAAGTCGGTGAATGCGTCGGTGGGTCTGCACCATCACACTGCGAGGACCCACAGCCATGGTCAACATGCACCACGAACGCGCAAGCATTGAGTTGTTGACCGTCTACCAGGTCAGCAAGATCCTCGGTTCCTCGCTGGATGTTCACAAGACCTTTCGCGAGGCGCTCAATGTGCTGGTGTCCGTGATGGGCTGGCGCCGAGGTGCCGTCATCCTTCAGGCCGATGACGGCCCGCTGTGCGGCATGTGCTCGGTGGGGCTGTCGCGCGAGGAGTCGGCCAGGCTGAGCTTTTCAGTGGGAGACGGCAGTGTCGGTCGGGTGTTCAGCACAGGCGTGCCCATGGTCGTGCCCGACATCTCGGCCGAACCCCTCTTTCTCAACCGCACCGGGGCGGCTGACCAGTCGCCCGATGAAACCATTGCCTACATCGCCACACCCATCAAGGCGGACCGCCGCACGCTGGGCGTGTTGACCATGGACCGCAGCGTCACCACCAACTCTGGCGTCTTCGACGAAGACGTGCGCCTGCTGTCCATGGTGGCCAGCCTCATGGGGCAGAACCTCTTGCTTCACCGTGGCGTGAGCGCCGAACAAGGCCGCCTGTACGAAGAGGCCCGCCGCCTGTCCAAGGCGCTCAAGCCTGTTTATCAGCTGGACATGGCCATTGGCAGCTCGCCGCGCATGCAGGAGGTGTTTGCGGAAGTACACCAGGTCGCGCCCACCAGGACCACCGTCCTGCTGCGTGGCGAGAGCGGCACCGGCAAAGAAGTGATCGCGCGCGCCGTGCACAACCTGTCGCCCCGCAAGGATGCGCCTTTTGTTCGCGTCAACTGTGCCGCACTGACCGAATCGCTGCTGGAGTCGGAACTGTTCGGGCATGAAAAAGGCGCATTCACCGGCGCCATCGGCTCACGAAAGGGTCGCTTCGAGATGGCCCATGGTGGCACCCTCTTCCTGGATGAAATCGGGGACATCTCCGCCGCGTTTCAGGCCAAGCTGCTGCGCGTGCTGCAGGAGAAGGAGTTCGAGCGCGTGGGGGGCAGCCACCCCATCAAGGTGGACGTGCGCCTGGTGATGGCCACCAACCGCAACCTGGAAAAAATGGTGGCAGCCGGCGAGTTCCGGGCCGACCTGTACTACCGCATCAACGTGGTCAGCATCTTCCTGCCGCCCTTGCGCGAGCGACGCGAAGACATCCCGCTGATGGTCGAGCACTTCCTGTCTCGCTTCAACCGCGAGAACGGTCGCAAGGTCAAGGTCACGCCACGGGCCCTGAAGGTGCTGACCAGCTGCTACTGGCCGGGCAATGTGCGCGAACTGGAAAACTGCGTCGAACGCACCGCCACCATGGCGCTCGACGATGACCTGACCGACCTGAGCTTCCCCTGCCATGACAACCGCTGTCTGACCCAGGTCCTGCACTACATCGACCGCGAAGATGCGGTCAAGCCAGGGCGCCCCATCGCCATCCCTGTCACGGAGGGGCCGCCCCGCGACGCCATGGCCGGGCATGCCGGCGCCGAACGCGGGCAGGCACACGGGGCCGGTTTGGGTGGCAGTGCGGGGGGCCCATCGGACGACAAGCCGGAGGGCGAACGCGACCGCCTGATCTGGGCCATGGAGAAATGCGGCTGGGTGCAGGCCAAGGCCGCCCGCCTGCTCAACATCACCCCGCGCCATATGGGCTACGCCCTGCAGAAGCACGACATCGAAGAGCGCAAGTTCGGACCCGGCGAAGGGGGGCGCACGCCGGGAGGGGGGGGGGTGGGGCTCGGGTACGCAGACTGGGGGCGCAAGCCGGCAGGGTGAGGTGTGGGCCTCGGTTAAAGTAGGCCCACGATGAAAGCCAAGCAGCCCTTTACCCTGACGCCCTCCGGCATGTTCGCCCAGCCCGCCGCCTTGCAGGCGCAAGCGCGCTTCCAGCAAGCCTGGGCACTGCACCAGGGCGGCCAGTTGCCCCAGGCACTGCAGTTGTACGAACAGGTCATCCAGGCCCAGCCCAGGCATTTCGACGCCCTGCACCTGGCAGGCGTGATCTCGCTGCAGTTGGGCCATGCCGACAAGGCTGTCGACCTGATCACCCGGGCACTCAAGATCGACCGCGACAGCGTGAGCGCGCTGAACAACCGGGGCGCCGCCTACATGGAGTTGCGCCAGTACGACCTGGCCTTGCTGAACTACAACAAGGCAATCTCGCTGGACCCGAAGGCGCCCAAGTCTTACAACAACCGAGGCAACACCTTGGGCAAGCTCAATCGGCTCGAAGAGGCGCTGCAGGACTTTGACAAGGCCATCGAACTCGACCCATCCTACTTCTCGGCCTACAACAACCGCGCGACCGTGTTGAGCGACTTGCTGCGCTACGACGAAGCGCGCGCCAGCCTGAAAAAAGCCATCGAGCTGAACCCCGAGTCGGTGGACGCGCACTGGAACCTGGGCATGCTGCTGCTGCGCCTGGGCGAGTTCGAGCAAGGTTGGCTGGAAAGCGAATGGCGACTGAAGCGCCCCCAGGCCCTGGGCCTCAAGGACAGCTATGCGGCCCCCATGTGGACAGGCGCCGAGCCGCTGACGGGCAAGACCGTGCTGGTGTGCAGCGAACAAGGCCTGGGTGACACCATCCAGTTCTGCCGCTACGCACCGCTGCTGGCTGGCATGGGTGCCCGCGTGGTGTTTGAAGTGCAACCGGCCTTGATGGACCTGTTGCGTCATCTGCCCTCTGTCGAGCTGATCGCCCAAGGTAGCGAACCGCCTGCTTACGACCTGTATTGCCCGTTGATGAGCCTGCCCATGCTGCTCAAGACCGATCTGGGCAACATGCCGCCACCGCCGGATGTGATCCGCGTCGAACCGGCTCAGCTGGCGCATTGGCAAGGCCTGCTTGGCGAGAAGCGCAAACCCCGAGTCGGCCTGGTCTGGAGCGGCAACGCCTCGCACGTGGACGACTACAAACGCAGCATTCCCAACGCCTCGCACGTGGACGACTACAAACGCAGCATTCCCCTGCAGACCTTCGTGTCAATCCTGGACGACGACATCGAATGGATCAGCCTGCACAAGGATGTACGGGCATCCGACCAGGCTGTGCTGCGTGCGCACCCGGCCATCCGGCATTTCGGCGCCGAGCAAAAGGTGTTCACCGACGCGGCCGCCATCTGTGAAGGGCTGGATGTGGTGATCGCCGTGGACACCAGCCTGGCACACCTGGCCGCCACCATGGGCAAGCCCACCTGGATGCTGCTTGCTCGCAGCGCCGACTGGCGTTGGCTACAGGCCCGGCAGGACAACCCCTGGTACCCCAGCCTCAAGCTCTACAGGCAAAGCACCCCAGGAAACTGGGTCGATGTGCTGCAGGCCGTACGGGCCGACCTCAAACAGCTGTTCGGCCAGCCGGTCTAAGCGGCCAAGCCCTCGAAGCAAGCGGGCCGGTCATCACACTGCTCGCAGTGCGGCGACTTGCAGATCAGGATGTCGGCACGTTCGCACAGCATGCGGTAGAGAAACTTCTTCCAGCGCATGTTGTGAACGTTGAGCGCCTTCAGCGAGCTGAAGTAGGTCTGCATCAAGGCATTGAGCTGATCACGGCTGCCCAGCCCCAGGTCTTCCCACAAGTGGTTGGGCCCCATGCTGGCCTGAGCCAAGGCGCGCGCGAGATGGTTTGACAGCAGGCCTGGATGGGTGGCGTGCTCCAGCAGCAAGCTGGTCAGGTCTTCGATTTCATCCTCGTGGCGCCCCATATCGACAGGCAGCGTCAAACGTGGTTCCAGCTGGCTGAGCGGAATGCTGATTGCGCCCATGTGACACCCCTTGCCGCATGGCGGCTGTTAGACCGTCTTCAACGTGCAAGACACATGCCGAGGCCTGTTCGCACGCGGCACCGCGTCAGCCATGTCAGCTTTGTCACAACCATGACAGCGCCTTGCGACAAGGCCTGTACCAAAGCATTCACGCGCCACATCACGCGTGTTCGAAAGTCCGCTAAGTGCTTGATTTTCCGTGTGCCAGGAGGTGGCACGGAACTGGCAAAAGGCCCCTCATTCCGGGCCCTCGGCCCACTGACGGGGAAACCACATGGACGCATCGTCATCACTGGCCGCCAAGGCCTTCATCGGCATCGGCCAGATCCGCCCGCTGGGCGCAGCAGTTGAACCTGTTTCATCCGGCGGGGGCTGCAGCACCACCGGCGGCGAAGGCAAGGCCAGTTGTGGCTCTTCGGGCGGCCCTGACGACCTGCCTCCGGAAATCTGGGAGAAGGTCAAGAACCACCCCTGCTATTCCGAAGAGGCCCACCACCACTATGCCCGCATGCACGTGGCTGTGGCCCCTGCCTGCAACATCCAGTGCAATTACTGCAACCGCAAGTACGACTGCTCCAACGAGTCGCGCCCCGGTGTGGTCTCGCAGAAGCTCACGCCCGAGCAAGCTGTGAAGAAGGTGCTGGCCGTGGCCAGCGAGATCCCGCAGATGACCGTGCTGGGGGTGGCCGGGCCTGGTGACTCGCTCGCCAACCCGAAGAAGACGTTTGATACCTTCCGCATGCTGCAGGAGCAGGCCCCGGACATCAAGCTGTGCATCTCCACCAATGGCCTGGCGCTGCCTGATCTGGTCGACGAGATCTGCAAGTACAACATCGACCACGTCACCATCACCATCAACATGGTGGACCCGGCCGTGGGCGAGAAGATCTACCCCTGGATCTTCTGGGATCACCGCCGCGTGACCGGCTACGAGGCCGCGAAGATCCTGCACGAGCGCCAGATGCTCGGCCTGGAGATGCTGACCGCGCGCGGCGTGCTCACCAAGATCAACTCGGTGCTGATCCCCGGCATCAATGACGAACACCTGATCGAGGTGAACCGCGAAGTCAAGAAGCGCGGCGCCTTCCTGCACAACATCATGCCGCTGATCTCGGAAGCCGAGCATGGCACGGTGTTCGGCCTCACGGGCCAACGCGGGCCAACTGCGCAGGAGCTCAAGGCCGTGCAGGACGCCTGCATGGGCGGCGCGAACCTGATGCGCCATTGCCGCCAATGCCGCGCCGATGCGGTTGGCCTGCTCGGCGAAGATCGATCTGAAGAGTTCACGCTCGACAAGATCGAAGAGATGGAGATCGTCTACGACCTGGACAAGCGCAAGCAGTACCAGGACAAGGTCGAGGTCGAGCGCCAGTCTCAACACGCGGCCAAGCAGGAGGCACTGGCAAGCGCCCAGGCCCACATCGGTGACGTGGCGCCCGACATGAAAGTACTCGTGGCCGTCGCCACGGAGGGCCATGGCCGCGTCAACCAGCATTTCGGCCACGCCACCGAGTTCCAGATCTTCGAGGTCTCGGCCGCAGAGGCCTTGTTCGTGGGCCACCGTCGTGTCGACCTGTACTGCCAGGGAGGCTACGGCGAAGACGAGCAACTGCCCTCCATCGTCAAGGCGATCAACGACTGCCATGCCGTGCTGGTCGCCAAGATCGGTGCCTGCCCGCGCGACGAGCTCAAGGCCGCTTGCATCGAGCCCGTGGACCAGTACGCCCACGAGTTCATCGAGAAGGCCGCCCTGAGCTGGTTTGCCGACTACGCCGGCCGCATCGCACGCGGCGAGATCAGCCACCAGCCTCGTGGTGACGCCTCGATCCGCCAGGGTGCCTACACCGCCGAAGCTGCCTGACACGCGCCCACGCTTTCACCACCGCCACTGAAGGAGAACCACCATGCCTCTGAAGATCATTGCCTCCACCTGCACCGGCTGCTCGGCTTGCGAACCCGAGTGCCCCAACGTTGCCATCCGCGAAAAGGGTGGCACCTTCATCATCGACCCGGCCAAATGCACCGAGTGCGAAGGCCAGTTCGATTCGCCCCAATGCCTGGCCGTGTGCCCGGTTGACGGCTGCATCGTCAAGGCCTGAGGAAGGACACGATATGCTGCCCACCACATCGGTGAATTGGACCGTGTCCCCTGCCGCCGAAAAGTTCATTCGGCGCATGGTGAAGTTCTCCGGCCTGCCCGCATCGGCGGGCTTTCGCCTCACCGTCACGGCGGGTGGCTGCTCTGGCTACAACTCGGAATTCACGGTCGAGGCCGAGCCCGCACCGGGTGATGCCGTGGCTGACGTCAACGGCGTCAAGGTCTTCCTGCCCGCCGAGAGCCGCCTGCTGCTCGATGGCGTGATCGTGGACTTCGCCGATACCCCGACCAAGTCCGGCCTGACCTTCGTCAACCCGGGCGCCGCGCCTTGCGCCTGCAGCAGCAGCGGGGATGCGGCCAGCGCCGCGCCACCGTCGGTGTCGAAGATCGACATTGGTTCGATCAAGCTGAGCCCGGCCACACGGCCTGTGGCCTGATCCCACAGGCAGCCGACATGAGCGCAACCGCCGCCCCCGACACCGGCCCCGGCGCCACGCTCATGGATGACCTGGGCTTTGACAGCGCGGTACTGGGCCGAGGCCTGCCCCCCGAAGTCGAAGCCCTGATCGCGGCGGCCGGCCTCGTGAGGCAGGACCGGGCCCAGGCCGAGCCCCTGTTGCTCAAGGCCCGCGCACTGGCCCCCAGCCACCCGGCCACGCTGATTGCGCTCTACCGCTTTCACTTCTACGGGCACCGCCTGCGCGAGGCCCGCGAAGTGGCGCGCGAATCACTGGGCATTGCCCGCGCCGCCCTGCTGCCGGCCGACCACCCTGACCCGGTTGCGGCAGACCTGCCGCCCATCTCGGACGAGCAGGCCCGCTTCGACGCGGCCGTGCGCTTCTACCTGTTCACGCTCAAAGGCTTCGCCTACCTGAACCTGCGTCTGGGCGACATCGACGTGGGTCGAGCCGCGCTGCAGGAGTTGCGCAGGCTGGACCCGCAAGACCGTGTCGGTGGTGCCGTGCTGGCCGTGGTGCTGGCCCGCGTCGAACTAGGCCAAGCCGCCGATGCTGACGACAGCGAAGAGGACGACGACAGCCGCGCTCGCTCGCAAGGCCGACTGCCTCATCGCGGCTGGGGGAATGCATGATGGCCACCGCACGCGCCCCCGCCGGCGACATCCTCGCCATGGACTGGCTCGG